>NZ_JRNB01000118.1 GCF_000758885.1 Peptostreptococcus sp. MV1
AAGATGCTGTCGCATAAATTTCGGATTTTATTCATCAACGCTAGTTGACAAAGAAGCATTTTATTCATCAACGCTGGTTGACAAAGAAGCAAAAAAACCGGACACTAAGTGCCCGGCTAAAAATATTTTTTTATTCTTCTATGGCGTATTTGTGTGCTGTTTCAGCATAAATTGTATTCGTACCACCAATTATATATAGATATTCTATCTTAGATTTTTCTATATAATCATCAGTTACTTTTACTGGTGTTGATTTTGATAAAAGTATCGGTGCTTTTCTTTTTGCACACACAGGTCCGATTACCAATGCGTCAGGAAATACTTCTCCCGATGCTACAAATACTTCCTTAGAGTCAGGATATGTGTAACTTGCAACTAAAATTGCAGTTTCATATCTGTCTTGTCCGTTAAATCTTCTGATTACTTGTGGCAATTGAGCTTCCAATTTCTTGGATACTGAATTTTGTCCACCTGCAACGTAAACTCTCTTAATGTTCAAATCTTTAAGAGCCTTACTTACCTTCATGTCCATTTGATTTCTTTTAACCAATAGAATTGGTGCGATTTCTTTTGAACCAAGAGGTGCTGTTGCCAATGCGTCAGGGAAATTTTCTCCAGATGCAATGATGGCCTTGTTCACTTTGCCAGTTAATCTTTGGATTTCGTAAGCTAATTCTGATGAAGTTACATATCTGTCACGACCCCAAATTCTTTGAACTTTGTTTTGATCGTATTTTGCTAATTGTGATTTAACATTTTCAGAGATGGATTTGTGACCACCAACGATAATAACTTCACTAGCTCCTAATCTTACAATTTCTCTTGCAACATCATCTTCTAGATATCTTGTGTTATTCAACAATATTGGAGCGTCCAATACGTGAGCCAAAACAGTTGCAGTCAATGCGTCAGGATAATTTCCTGAGTCAGCAATGATTACATATCTTGATTTCTTGAAGAATCTCCTAGAAGTGTTGATAGCTGTGTGAACTCTGTTCTTTCCAGCAACACGTTCAATGTATCTGTGACCGTGTTTTTCAGGTTTTCCTGGAGTCGTTCCACCTGGTTGAGCAGGTGTTGTTCCCGGTTTGTTTCCTGGTTTGTCTCCTGGCTTGTCACCCGGTTTGTAGATAGCTTTGATTGTATCTCCGTCATTGTATTGGATAGGTTTTTCAATCGAAGCATCCCATCTTTCAAACTCATAACCTTTATTTGCAACAACTTCTGGAGCAAATCCTTTCAATACAAGAGCTTTATTTGGATTTACAAATACAGCTTTTGTTTTTGCAGTTGAATCTTTTATTTTTCCTTTTTCTGTTGTGTAGAATGTCACCTTAATATATCCAGCTGGTTTTTCAGAATCATCTTCTTTTGTCTTAGGAATTACATCATCTATAGCTTCGTATTGTGCAGTAACTGTCTTGTCAGCTTTTATTGCGAAGCTATCTTCTGTATCCCAAGATCTAAACTTGTATCCAGTTTCTGGAGCTACTCTAGGCTTAGTAATGTCTTCTAATTTCTTTCCAGCATTTGGATTTACAAAGTACGAAGTTTGTCCAATTAAGTTACCGTTAGTTCCCTTATCGAAGCTTACTGTAACATATCCTTCAGGTTGTGCATTTGGCTTACCTTTTTCATCAGTTGAAGGAATGATGTCTTCTAACTTTCTGAAGTTTCCTGTAACTGTTGTTTCTTTAGTATACTTAGCCTTTGCTGTAGTATCAATATCCCAAGCTTCAAATTCATAGCCTATTTCAGATTTTGTCTTAGGTTGAGGAATTGTTACTTCTTCATTTGGATTTACAAAGTATGTGATAGTTTCTCCATCTGCTATTTGTCCGCCTTTGCCTTTTATTACGAAGTTAACAGTTACATATCCGTCTGGTTTTTGTTGACCGTCTTCAGTTTTTGGAATTACTGAATCAACTGGGTTAAAGCTTGCAGTGATTGTTGTAAGCTTTTCAGTGTATTGAGTAGGAATTTCAGCATTTTGACTCCAACTTCCAAACTCAAATCCAGTGTTACCTTTTGCTGTTGGTGGTGTCAATTTTACATACTTAGTTGGATTTACGTAGTATGTTTTTTCTGTGACAGTTCCGTTTTCTCCTGCTACAAACTTAACTTCTACATATCCGTCTGGTTTTTCTACTCCTGGTTTTCCTTCAATAGCATCCGCAATTGGTGTTGATTTTGCTTTTACAACAACGTCTTTGTCTTCTATTTTAAGTGAATTTTCTTTATCCCAATTCTTGAATTCAAATCCAACTTTTGGCTTTACATTTGGTTTTGTAAGTTTTGCTAAAGTTACACCTGAATTTTTCTTTACATAGTAGTATTTTACATTTGATAAAGTAAGCCCATCATCTGCTTCAAATGTCACTCTTACATATCCTTCTGGTTTTGTGATAGGTTCACTTGGATTGTAAGGAATAATATTCTTAGCTTCATCATAAGTCGCAGTGATAGTTGTTGCTTCAGTAAATTTCTTAGCAGTTGATGGAGTGTAAACATCTCCGTCAGCTTTTTCGCCAATCTTCCATTCTTTAAATGTGAAGTGTTGTATTCCTGTTGGATTTGCTACTGGAATTGTAACTGCCTTGTCTGGATTTACCCGGAATATTTGTGCAGTAGAATCAGTCGCCTTATCCGTTGGAACAAATTTCACTTCAACAAAGTTGTTTGGAACATCTTTTGGTTTTTCTGTACCAGTTTGTGGTATTACATCTTTTGCATATTGCGCAACAAGTGTAATATCTTTTGTGATTTTATCCGTTTCTGGGTCAAAATCTTTTCCATCAACTTTCCATCCTATAAATGTATAGTTTGGTTTTTCAGGGTTTTTAACTTTTGTGATTAACTCATTGTGTTTTACTTTTTGTGATGGGATATAAGTTCCACCACCTGTATTAAATTCAACTGTATGAGTATCTGCATTCCACACAGCTGTTGCGACAGTATCTTCCTTAATCGTATATTTAGCGCCTGGTAAATAAGATTTATCACCAATCTTCCAAGCAACTAATACATAATTATCTTTCTTTAAGTTGACACTGCCAGCCAAAGTAATTTCTGTTCCTACATCATAGGATAAAGCTTCTGGAACATCTCCTGAAGTTTTGTCATCAGCCTTATAAGTCATAGTAACTTTATTAATCTTGAAAGTTGCTACATATTTCTTATCTGTTGTGATTTCTTCATTTTTATCGATATTTTCTAACCATTTATCAAACTTATAGTTGGCATTTGGTTTTGTTTTTGGAATTGGAAGCTTATCTGATCCTACTTTAACTTTCTTTGATGGGTTTACATAATAAGTCTTATCTCCACCTACAAGGCGACCATTTTCATCAGATGTGAATTCAACTTTTACATATCCATCAGGTCTTTCTGATTCATCATCCTTTGTCTTCGCAATTACATTAGGAAGTACTTTGAAATTAAACGTAATAACATAATCGTTATTAAACTTAGCATTTAGTCCTTTATCCCAAGTTCCACCTTCTGCAGTGTAACCTACATTTGGATTCTTAGTAATATCACCAGCTTTACTTGTTAAGTCTACATATTTTTCAGGATTTACATAGTAAACTGTCTTTCCTGTCAATGCTCCGTTAGCATCTGCCTTGAATGTTACTGTGTGATATCCGTATGGCTTGTCGCTTCCGTCAGTCTTTCCTTGTGGAACGATGTCAGCTAATGGCTTATAAGCTGCTGTAATTCTTGTGTCTTTTGTGAACTTTTGTGTTAATTTTTGATCCCAATCTGTAAACTTGTATCCAACACTTGCATTTACAGTTGGGGCTGGTACTGTTACTTTTTTATTAGGATTTACATAGTAAACTGTTTGTCCGCTTAATGTTCTTCCATGCTCGCCCTTATCAAATAACACTTTGATATAGCCAGCTGGTCTATCAGAACCATTAGGATTCTTTTGTGGAATTACATCGCCTTTTACATTGTAAAGAGCTTTGATTGTGTCGCCATCCTTGTATTGGATTCTCTTGTCGATTTGTGTATCCCAGTCAGCGAAGTCATATCCTGTTTTGCGAGTAACTTCTGGTGCATATAGCCTTAACACATGTGACTTATTTGGATTTACAAATAAAACTTTTTTAGTAATAATAGTAGATCCTATAGTTCCTTTTCCTTTATCAACAGTATCAAAAGTAACTTTGATATATCCATCCGGTTTTTGTGAATCATCATCGGCAGTTTTAACTATAACGTCAGGAAGTTCAGTATATTGTGCTTTAACTACAATATCTGCTGGTCCTGTTATTTGTGTTGTATCACTTGTATCCCAAGCGTCTGGAGTAGCTTTTTGCTTCCAGCCAGTTTCTGCTTTAACTGTTGGTTTTGTAATATCAGCAATAGTTTTATTTGCCTTTGGATTTACAAAGTAAACTTTTTGTCCTTTTATTTCTGTTCCATGTTCACCTTTTACAAATGTTACTGTTACATATCCTTCAGGTTGTACATTTGGCTTACCATCTTTATCAGTTGAAGGAATGATGTCAACTAACTTTTTGAAATTACCTTTAACTATTGTATCTTTAGTATACTTCTTAGCAGTTGTAACAGTATCTTTATCCCACTTATCAAATTCATAGCCTGTTTCTGCTAGAGTTTTTGGTTGTGGAAGAGTTACATCTTTAGCTGAATTTACATAGTAAACTGTAACTTCGTCTTTAACAATGCTTCCGCCTTGTCCTGTAATTTCAAAGCTAACTGTCTTGTAGCCGTCTGGTTTTGTGTTTTCACTTCCATCTGGATTTGTCTTTGGAATACGGTCTTTAAAGCCGTTGAAGCTTCCTTCAATTGTTGTTACATCATCTGTATAAACTGTCGGTCTTGTTGCATCTTTATCCCAAGCACCAAATTCAAAACCTGTTTCAGCCTTTGTAATTGGTGGATTAATTGTTACATATTCATTTGGCTTTACATAGAATTTTGTAACTCCTTCAAGTGTACCCTTAGTTGCGTCTGCATCCTTAACCTTAAATACTACCTCCTTGTAGCCTTCTGGCTTTTTGTTAGGAGTTCCATCTTTTTTTGTTTCTGGTATAGCTTTGTCAAGCTTAGTAGCTTTTGCAGTTACAAGTATATCTTCTGTGATTACAAGTGTGTCTTCCTTATCCCACTTTTCAAGCTTGTATCCAGTTTCAACTGTATATCCTGGTTTTACAAGATTAGTATTTCCAAGCTTTATACCTGCATCCTTCTTTACATAGTAGGCTTTTTGTTCTGTTAATTTTAATCCATCTTCTACTGCGAATGTTACTCTTACATAAGTGTCATCCGGTCTTGTTGTAGGATTGTTTACTGGATCGTAAGGAATTATATTTTGGTCATTTGTCCATTGCGCATAAGCTGTCGTATCTCCTTTTAGGTTGATTTGATCGCCGGCTAGATAAATTTTATCGCCTATCTTCCAACCTTTAAATCTTGAATCTTTCTTAGCAAGATTACCCTTGCCTGCAAGTCTGACATCTGCGTCATAATCAACTGTCAAAACAGGAGGTACCTCGCCTGTAACATCAGCTCCGTTTTTATCGTAAGTTAATTTTACTTCTTTTGGCTTAAACATTGCTATATGAACCCTACCTCTTGTTATAGGTGTAGTAGTGTCAATATCTGTACGCCATTGATCGAAGGTGTATTTATCAGGATCATTTGGAGTGGTGCTTGGTACTGCCAGTTGATCAGCTGTAGGTTTAGCACCAGCTTCTAACTTAGCAAGTTTAATACTCTTCTTAGGATTTACAAAGTAAACTATTTCATTTTCATTAGTTTTTGGATTAGTTTTATCTTCGTATGCTTTATTGCCTGTTATTGTACCTCTTCCATCAGTTTCAAAGATGATTACAACATAGCCATCTGGGGCTGTGTCTTTAGGTCCTGCTTTGATTATATTTGGAAGTTGCGTATACTTAGCTGTTACATTTGTATCCTTATCAATAACAGTTGCAAAGTCTGTATCCCAACCGTCATGCTTGTACGTTGGACTTGGCACTACAGTAATTCCTTTAGTATCAAGGTCTTTTAGCTTCTTGCCAGCCTTTGGATTGACATAGAATGTTGTTCGTCCATCTAATACGCCGTGATCTCCCTTTAGGAAGTTAACTATAACATAGCCTTCTGGTTTGGCATTCACTGTGCCATCAGGATTCTTAGATGGAATTATATCATCTAGCTTTTTGAACTCTCCTTTAACAGTTGTGTCAGTAGCATATTTCTTAGCTTCTGTTGTGTCCAAATTCCACTTTTCAAATTCATAGCCTGTGTATGCTTCTGTCTTTGGTGGATGAATTGTTACTGCTTCGCCCTTCTTTACAAAGTAAGTTATAGTTTCACTATCTGCAATCTTTCCAGCATCTTTGCCATCTAACTTTTCAACTACAAAGTTAACTGTAACAAAGCCATCTGGTTTTGTAACACTATCATCTGTCTTAGGTATAACATTGTTTTTAGTGTTAAAGTTAGCAATTATAGTTGTATCGTGCTCATATCTAATATAGTTAGCTAAGCTAAATGCTTTCTTATCACTCTTCCATGATCCGAATTCAAAACCTGTGTTTCCTTCAGTTTCAGGTGCTGTAAGTTTTACATATTTATTAGGGTTTACATAGTAAACTTTTTCTGTTATATCAGAACCATTTTCTTGGATCTTACCATTTGCTCCAGACTTGAATGTGACTGTTACATATCCATCCGGTTTTTTATTTGGAGTACCGTCATCTTTAAGAGCCGGAACGACATCATCAAGAGACTCATATTCTGCAACTACAAAGATATAATCTTTTATATCTATAGTATCTTTTACATCCCAACCTGTATGCTTCCAACCTGTGTCAGGTGTTACTGTAGGCTTTGTTAAGTCTCCTATAGTCTTGCCTGCCTTTGGATTGACATAATATAAGAATTGTCCATCCAACTTATTAGCGTGGTCTCCTCCGATGAATAAGACAGCTACATAGTCTATCGGTTGCAAGTTCGGTGTTCCATCGTCATTAGTTGCCGGTATGATGTCTTTTAGTTTAACGAAGCTACCATAAATAGTTGTGTCCTTCGTATATTGTCTTTGGTCAGCAGGTTTAATGATTTGGTCAGTAGGGTTTGTTCCCGATCTCCATTTATCAAACACATATCCTGTTCCAGCTACTGTCTTAGGAGCTTTTAGTGAAACTTGTCTACTTGGATCTACATAGTAAGTTGTGATTTCATTGTCCGCAATCTTACCGTCTGTGCCAGTTACTTCAAATGTAACTTCTACATATCCATCTGGCTTTGTTGAGCCTTCTAGTTTTGGATAAACTGCTTCCTTTTGGTTGAACATTGCAGTTATAGTTGTATCTTTAGTGTAGTTCACAAAGTTTGCTAGGCTAAAATCACTTTGAGACTTGTCGCTCTTCCATGTGCTAAAATCATAGCCTGTATTGCCGTCTGGTGTAGGTGCTGGTAAGTTTACATATTTATTTGGATTTACATAGTAAACTTTTTCGTCTATCTTATTACCATTTTCTTTTATTACACCATTAGCTCCTGCTTTGAAAGTTACCTTTACATAGCCAGGGTGATTTTCTGTGTCAACATCTTTTAATACAGTCGCCTTTGCAGTTACTACTATATCAGCGTCTTTTATTTCAGTAGTATCTTCTTGATCCCACTTATCAAACTTGTTACCAGTTTGTGCTTCATAAGCTGGTTTAGCAAGTTCTGCATCTCCAAGTGTAAGTGATTTGCCAGCTGCATTTTTTGCATTTTTCTTTACATAATAAGCTTTTTGCTCTGTTAATTTTAATCCATCATCTGCTGCGAAAGTTACTCTTACATATCCTTCTGGCCTTGGCATCGGGTCTGTAGCACTTGGGTCGTAAGGAATGATATTTTTTGAACTTGTATAAGTTGCAGTGATAGTTGTTAAAGCATCAGTAAACTTCTTAGGTGTTTTTGGATTGTAAGCATCTCCCTTAGCATCTTTACCTATCTTCCATTTATCGAATGTGAATGTAGCCTTAGCCACTGGGTCTGCAATCGGAATTGTTACATCTTTCTTAGGATTTACATAGAAAGTCTTTTCTGTAGCATCTTTTGCATTGTTAGTTGGTACAAATTTTACTTCTACATATCCGTTCGGTTTTTTTGTTCCATCTTCTGCAGGAATGACATCAGAATCTTTTTCATAGTAAATCTTAATTGTTGCTTTGTTCTTTAAGGCATATTTTCCATCTTTTGGATTAAGTTCAATTCTGTTGAACTTGTAGCCTGTAAACTTAGGTGCTGTTGTAGCTGTAAATACATCAGATTTTATTGCTTCGTCAGCTGTGCCAGCTTTTTCTGTTGGATATTCAACTCCGTCAATCTTAAATTCATCAGCAATAGGATTGCCATTTAAGTCAAGATATTTAACAAGAGCACTTGCCTTGCCGTAAGCTGCATAGAAAGTTTCTCCATTATTCCTATCTTTAAAAGTTATTGTATAGTCTTCTTTAACTTTTGTTCCATTTGTACCTTTGTCTTGCCATTCTATGAAAGTTTCATTTGCCTTGCTTGGCTTTTTATATTTTCCTTCGACTGCATCTCTTACTTCTTCAAAAGTTACAGGTTCAGGAGTTTTCTCATTGCCATCACAGTATACATAGACAGTAACTTTTGCTTTTCCACCTGTAAATGCACCTGTATTAGCATCAAATACAACTGGGAAGTGAACTTTTGATTTTGATTTGTCGTCTGTTGTTACTTTTTTATTGTATTGGTAAGTGATTGTAGCAGTCGCAGGGTCTGTATAATTTGCGGAGTTCTTATCTACACTTATTCCACTTATAATATAGCCTTTAAATTTAGGTGCTGCTTTTTCAGCGTCTTGATTATAGGCTGAATCTGGAATATTATCACCAAGCTTGCCAATTTTTTCTGTAGGGTAATCTACTCCTTCTATATGGTAAGAAGCATCGATTTCATTGTCATTTTCGTCAACATATTTAATCTTGGCTTTGCCTTGGCCATATTGGGCTATAATTGTTGAGTCCTCTGTAAATTGATGCCTGTCTTTAAGTTTATAACTAGTGCCATCACCTGTTACACGGTCTGCCTTCATTGTCCATCCTGTAAAATCTTCTTTTACACCTTCAGGGTCTTTGCCTGGTATTAGAACTTTAGCATCTGGATTTACATAGTAGAAATATTTTTGTGGGTCTTTTGCCTTTGTTGTTGGATCTAAAGTTACTTTTACATAGTTATCTGGAACATAGTCTGGCTTTCCTTCTTTAGTCTTTGCTTCGTAGATGTTCTTGATAACCTTAACTGGTATAGTAAGTGTTTGAACTTCTCCACTTGCAAAGGTAACTTTTACCTTTATATTTTCAGTTCTGCTTGGCTGAACGCCGTCGTCTTTTTCTTTTAGCTTTTCATATAGAGCAGCCTTTAATGCAGCATCATCTGCATAAGGCTTACCTGCATCATCTACTATAGTTGCAGTATCACCATCGCCTAAAGCTTTGGCCTCACCATTTTTTACTTGAACGGCTGCTTTAAGTTTGTCCTTTGTAAGCTCTTTATCAATAAAGTCGTTAACCCAATTGTTTTTACTATCTTTATATGATTCATGGGCTACAAGCTCACTTGTTTGTGAGAATCTTGGACTGATAAGTGTTTCTTCTATAAACTTGTGACGCTTTGCAAAATCGAACTTGCCGTTGGCTTTTTTATCATCATTTTGTCCAACTATATCTGCTGTCCAATTGATAAGTGTTGATGAGCCGTTTGGTTTAACTTCAGGAATATCTACCCAAGCTTTTGGATTTACGTAGTAAACCTTGTTGTCCTTGGATGACATATCACCTGTTGGTGCAACAGTTACTTTTACATATTCTCCAGTAATGTCCTTAAGGTCGCCCTTTTCTGCTTCACTTAGGAATAGTGGTTTCTTTCCTGTAGTCAATGCTTCGTAAACATTTTTGTAAACCTTAATCGGTATATCAAGTTCTTGTGGGTCCTTTCCATCTGTGAAAGTAACCTTAGCCTTGACTTTTACTGTGCGAATGAGCTCGTCATTGTCGGCTTTCTTCTTTTCATTTACTAAATCATAAACTTGTTTATCTTTTGTTAATTCATTGCCAGCTTCGTCAAATAATTGTATTTTTGCACCTGCTGGAAGATCTTTTTTCTCTCCTTTTTCCATCCAGACTAATTGTTTCTTTAAGTCTTCAATCTTTGGAGAAAAGTCATTTGTCCACTTGTTGTTAGGGTCTTTAAAGGCTTCTGTTCTTACTAGACCAGATGCACTTAGACCTGACCATTCAAACTTCGCAGTAAATACATAGAAGCCTTTTTTATCATTATCAACTATTGTGTTATTGTTTAATAATGGTTTTTCGTCCCATTTTATAAATTTCTTTCCAGTTTCTGGAGTGATATAGTACTTTCCTTCGACCTTATCATTAGGTGTTCCGTCAGCCTTTGTTCCCAATTCTTCTGGAACTGGAAGTAGGTCTGACTTAAGTCCCTTTATTACATCGTAGTTCAGTTCTGTAATATCTTTACCCTCAGCATCTTTACCAAAGGATCCGCCCTTGTCTGCCTTAAAGGTTACTCTTACATAACCATCTGGTGTCTTACCATTTTTTGGAACTTCGATTACTCTTACGTCTTTATAATAGAAGAATATTTGATCTGATCCGGTGCCGTTGATGCCTAAAAATTCATTGGTTTTTTCATTTACATCAAAGAAGAGTTGTTGCTGTGGGTCGCTTACAAGTTTCCATCCTGGAATAGGTCTGTAGTTTCTTGCATCATAATGACGATTACCATTGGAAACAGCTTCTGGAGCTATAATTTGGTATTCCTCAATAAGTTTCTCAAAAACTTTTCTCTTATCTTCAAATTTCTTTTTATTTTCTTCATTTGCTTTTAAAAGAGCGTCATCTTTTAAACCGCTTGTATCTATAAGCTTCAATCCCTTAAAGAAATCTTCGACTTTTGCTTTATATCTTTCATCTATATAGTTGACCTTGTAGTCACGAGTTCTAAATGGTCTGTAGAAGAAGTGGAAGACATTGTCTTTTGCTTTAGGATTGTCTATCGTTTTGCTTGAATCATTAGGATCAGGAATCTTTTCTGGCTCTACTTTAAAAGTTTGGAAGAAAGTGTTGTTAGCCTTTACTCTGTCATTATATTTTTTGTATAGTGCCTTTAAATTATCCGGTAGTTTTTCTTCAAGCTCTTCGTGATTTGCCAAGATATATTCTTCATTTTGCTTGTCTCCACTTGTAGCAACAAGGTAGCCTGTACGCTTGTTATGCAAAGTCTCAGGTATGGTTTTTATTTCTTTACTTAAATCCAAGCTTAGAATGTGATGTACTATATCTACATCTACTCTGTCGTTTGGAACCCAAATTGCCTTTAGATAGATTGGGGATACAACATCGTTGCCAAAGGAATAAAGTTCTGGAACCTTATAAGTGTCTTTATAACTTGTATCTTGTTCAGTAGTATAGTCACCTGTTTTGGCATCTTTCTTGTAGCGGATTACTTCCCAACCCATAAAGTCGTAGCCTTTTCTTGTAGGCTTATATTTCGGTTCTACAAGCTTTTGTCTTTGAATAACTGTAAAGACTTGCTTGTCGCCATCATTCTTTTCTTTTTTTGCAAAAGTTTTGGTCTCTTCTTGACCTTTGTCCCCTACTTGGATGGTCTTGCGTTTTTGAGTTACTTTTGCTTCGTCAATTGAACTTAGCTTACCACCGTTCGGGTCGAAAGTTACCTTCCATTGATAATCTGGTTCGCCCCATTTTGCGTATAGGTTAAGTGGGTGGAAAGGCATTGTTTCTTTTGGATTTTCCCAAATAAGTTTTGTTCCTGCAGGATCCAACGCCCAGCCCTTAAATACCATTTGATCCGAAAGACCTTCTGGACGCTTAACTTTTAACTTGCCATCTTTTGAATCTGTAAATACAAGATCTGATAGGCCTAATTTTTGTAAATTTTCCGGATTGTCTAATAAGTTTTTAGGACCTTCCTTTGTACCTACTTTCTTATACTCATCATTTGAATCTACATCAGGACTTAGGGCCTTGAGTGGGAATTCATAGAAGGTATCCAATTGGTTTTTAGAGTTAAAATAACTGTCATCTCTAATAATTGATGGGTCGTAATTAAATCTCAATGGATACTTGTTACGTTTGTATTTAAATTTAAGATATCCGTTTTCTGTAAATTCTTGACCACCTTTCTTTACGTCCCCATATTCATCGGAATCGCTAAAGAAGACTGATATAAAATCTAGTTGACCTATAGGAAGTTCAGTTCCGTAGTTGTTATAGTATGTCCCACAAGTGTTAGGAGTGATTTCATCACGCTCGTCGTTTAGCCCATTAATTCTATCTTCGTCCACACGGCCATCTTCCTGACTTCCCTCTGCAATTGCTGGCCATGCTTTCATAGGTTCATATCCATAAGGCGTGAAGCCTGTAACTTTCGGGTATCTGTGGCCATAGTCCAGGCCAGCTGTATCTGCCTTAGTTCTCACAAGGTCGTAACGTATTATGGTTTCATCTTTCTTGAAACCGTCCATCCAAAAGTCCATGTGGTGTGGGATGGAAGGTTTGTCCTGCTTAATACCGAAGGAAAGGGTTGTAAAATCATTCCCATTTAAATCTATGCTTGTTCCATCACCTTTATCTATATTCTTCGTATAGCCGCCCCAGCTAGTGTAGTTTTCCATGTCCAGGAATTCATCGGCATTTAATCGATAAGGAGGTGTATCCAAGTGAGTCGGCCAATTTGGAGTAGTATAGTTTGGTCCCCAACCAAAACTTTGATAACCAGGAGTGAATCCTTTGGTTTGTTTGGCATCGTTAGGCCACTTATACATCATCTCATTAAATCTCGCCTTGTAGTGGTATGGCTTACCCGGGCCGCCTAACATGACAGATTTTCCTTTTTTCGTATCGTATCCCCAAATTTCAGGGTAGATGGTGTTTTTTTCAGGTTGTGCATTGGACTTTGTAAAGTAGAGGTCGTAAACTTGTCTATCGTAGTAGATGTTGTAGACAGTCTTGCCTGTTGCGTCCACAGATTTAACTAGGTCTACATTTGCAGGGTCCTTGTTTTGGTTATGAGTTAAATCTTTATTGTAGACAAAGAATTTGTTTAGAAATAGATTTCTGCCACGATTAAATCTTGCGCCGGCCCAAATCTTATCTAGACGCTTTTGGTCTAGGTCTGGGAATTTTAATCCATTTACAGGTTCTATATCCAGGTTTGGCCTTGAACCTGTCTTTTGGTCCTTATAGACACGAGTTCCCATGTAGTCATATTTATCCAATAGACTTGCACCATCTGCATGGTCTGCCTTTTCTGCCCAGAATTGGACAGCGTAGTCTGCCTTTTCCTTGTCCTTCCACACTGCTGTGAAAGTAACTTTATTTGCTGGCATAATCAAATTGGCATCAAGATTTTTGCTAGCTTCATTAGTTCCAACTTTAATTATTTCATTTGCTTTAAATGTTCTTTCAACACCATTTAAAGTGCCCTTTAAATCAACAGATGGTTTCCAACCTTGGAACTCTCCGCCTACTTTTGTAGGAATAGATTCATCGGCAATTTTAGGAATCACTTGTTCATAATAAAGTGTACGAGCTGGAAGTGGAGTGCCGCCTTGTGTGTCAAAAACTACATCGTAGTGGGCACGGTTATAACGGTACTCTAAAATAAAGTTCTCAGCATTTTCTGGAACTTGCATATTTATATATTCAGCTTCCGGAATGAATCCTTTAATCTCGCTGTCATCCAGTGGCTTCACTTGCATAGTTGATCCAGTATTACCTCTTTGAATATTATAGCGGGCATGTTCATCACCTGTACTTCCATCTGGATTTGTGTACTTAGTAAAATCTTCTAAGTTTTGGAAGACGTGTTTGACTTTTATGCTGTTACTTTTAGCATCGTATTTAAAATCTTGATTGTAGGAATATCTTATTCCGTTAGCATCATTTCCTGTTGCGTTTTTTTCATCTGCAGCATCTTTTATAGTTTTGTAATTAATTGTAAAATCTTTTTGTGGTTCTTTATAACCTGCAATGTCAGGTAGAACGATAGGCTTATTGACCTTATCTTTTTCTGCTTGAGTTGCTGATGCACCTACACTGGCGATGTATGGTTGGTAGTCAACCTGATACTTCTCACCTCTTTGGACCTTGTAGTCGGTCCTTAGGGTATAGATTTTTGGCTGGTCTGGATTTTTTATTAAATCCGCAGCCATCTTACCTGCTTCTGGTTTTGCAACCTTAACAGGTGTTATGTTGTTTATGATTTCGCTTTTACTTTTTGACAAATCATTGTGATTGACATTAGCTGCCAATGAGTGTACCGGCATCGATGTCAATATCATTATCATAGTCATTAAAAAGCAAAGAAATCTTCTAATTTCTTTTCTAATCGAATGTCTCATAGCACCACCTCCTAAAATTTATTTTTAAATAGTTTGCCTATTGTCAAGCTTATACTAGTTATATCACAAAATCATTATTTTTTCAAGGTATTGTATTGGTATTCAGTATCTTATCTCAAAGATATAATGTCAAACTAAAAAATTTTACCATAGAAGGACCTAACAATTTTACAGACTTTTTTACGTAGACTCTCTATAGCAACCAAGTACCTTCATTATCCTGCCTGATAAGTCCAGCCTTCATGAGCCTTCCCAAACTTCTCTTGAAATTCTTTTTGCTTGTAGAAAATACCAGCCTTATTTCTTCGGGATCCGACTTGTCGTTAAACCTCATATATCCGTCGTTACCCTCCATATAGCTGACAATATTCTTTGCTAGCCTGTCCAACTCCTGACCTTTTTCAGCCCTAGTTGATAGACCTAGTTTTCCATCTTCATACTTCTTTATAACTCTTAGCCCATTTAAGTGATCTCCCTCTCTTAGACTAGTATAATATTCATCCTTAACTATTAGGCCATAGTAATTCGGTTCTATGCAGACAAGGGCTGTACCGTTACTTTGAAAGCCAAATACATAACCCTCACAGGTATCACCCTTCTTTAAAGGTGACTCCATATTCAGATATGGACCTACATCTGTTGTAGCAGCCAGCCTACCTGACTTGTCAACATATATATAGAAGGGATATTTTTCTTCTTCAAATATCTTGTACTTTCTCTCCCTAAAAGGCACCAATACGTCTCTTTCCAGTCCTATATCTATAAAGCTGCCAATTTCCGAATTGTCGCGAACTTCTAAAATAGCAACCTGGCCTGCCAAGGCCTTAGGACTTTTTTGTGTAGCCACTAGTCTATTCTGTGAATCCTTGTATATAAATACTTCTACTTCCTGATTTAAATTTATACTATTCTTATGTCTTATATTCTGGTTAGGCAGTAGTATATCATCATTTATACCCATAGTTTGTCCATCTAAAAAATATCCGTAGTCCTTTTTTCTCAGGACCTTTAATTTATTTATCTTACCTATTTCTATCAATTTTACACCTCATTAATTTTCTTATTAATACCTCCTAGGCTAGGAGGTCTGCATACTGACCACCTATCAAATCTATCAAATCCTGTGGACTCAATTCAACTTGGTAGCCTACTTTTCCTGCACTAACTGTAATAGCCTCCATATTTTGGGCCGACTGATCTACAAAGGTTGGATAAGCCTTCTTCATACCAATAGGTGAACATCCTCCCCTGATATAACCGGTCACCTTATTTATATCCTTCACATGGATCATTTCAATATTTTTTTCACCACATGCCCTAGCAGCCTTCTTTAAATTCAGATTCTCAGCTACAGGTATAACAAATACATAGTAGGCCTTTGAAGCTGCCTGCGTTACCAAGGTCTTGTATACAGACTTGGGGTCCTTACCCAAGCCGAGAGCAGCACTCACCCCATCCACGTGGTCCTTGCTGACAGGATAAGATAGCTCCTTGTGATTTATTTTTTCTATATCTAAAATTCTCATTACATTTGTCTTGACATTTTTCTTAGCCATTCTACCACCTCTTGCTAGTATTTCAATATTTCGTCTATATATACTTTCCAATCTATATATGAACTATCTTACTAAAACGCTCCCTACATTATAATACTTAGAAATATATTGGTTGACCCAGAATTTTGGGTCCTTGCTACAATCTAAACTTCTATAGGCTGCCATATAGGGATTGTTTGCCTTTATTTTTGGCACTTGAATATTTTCCAAATATCCATTCGTCCTATTATCTATTATAATAATCTCCCTTGCGCTATACTTGGATAAGTAGTTTTTATTAGCCAGAAGAGCATCAGGCAAACTCATGGAAAACAGAACCACATAAGCAAGCAAAACTAAACCTGTGAGTAGCATAGTGAATTTTAAATATCTTTTTCTTATAACGGAAAAGCTAATCAAAGAAGATATAATAAAAAATAAAATAGGAGCAAATGATGGGTTCTTTTCAGTAGATGAAAGCAGCGACATAGAAAAGAAGGACAAGATACCTGCAAGTAGGTAAATCTCCGCCTCCCAATTTTTTTCTACATAAACTAGTCTTGATATCACCAACAGCACAATAGCAACTAGCATAAAAACAAGTATATAATTTACAAATTCATTGTCAAATACAGACACCCTTGATAAACCATCATATAAATCCCTCTCTACAATCAAACTATCTTGAGTAACTATCTTCCTAGATGGAGATGACATCATTATTAAAAATCCTGTAAGCATACTGATCAAGGATAAAATCAGTATGACAAGATCCTCTTTTTTACTTAAAAAGGCCTTGACCAAATAAAAAATCATAATACTAATCACTGATATTGCCAAATTTTCCTGAGACCATCCTGCGAAAAATGATCCCAAAATCAATACCAACATCTTACTAATGCCCAAGGAGTCACCAACTTTGTCTTTTACTTCTTTATCTTTTAAGGCTATTTTTCTGGCCTCAATCAAAACTATCAAGCATATAATGCTTGTCCAAACATATTTGGCAAAACTAGATACACTCAAAAAAGTATTTCCAAATTTGGGCATAGAAACCCATATTACCAAAAATATTAAGCTTGTAATAGCACTATCTATTACTTTTTGACTACCAAACCTGTCCTTGTCAATCATACTATAGTTATACACCAAGTATATAAAGATACAAAAAACCATAGAATTTATTAAATTAGCTATGTTTTCATCCAGCAACAATAAAACTCCCGCTATAAAGTTCCCCACTTGATGAGGATTTACATATATATATTTATACTTTTCATTGGCTATGATATCCGAAATGCTTTCAATTTTAGTCATATTCTTTGAAAACATACTGACCATATCATCAACTGTTATAGGTGTATAGGCGTTAAGGGCTATCATAAGGAAAAATATTAAAAGAATGGCAGCCACCATAAAACAGTTGATATTCACATTTATTTTTTCTAATCGTACCACAAGATTCTCCTAAACTAATTAAAAACTGTCAACCTAACCTATATATAAAAGAGACTTTTTACTTGTATATTAACATAAGCACTTATAACTTACAAAAGAGGGTTGCACTTGCAACCCTCTTTACTAACTTAAGTTTATATTAAAATTATTCAGCTTCAGGTGTTTCATGCTTTTCTTTTAATACGTCTCCGATATTACCTATTGTATCGTCACCAACTGACATATACTGAGATAAATCCTCTTCTGGTTCTCTAGTTAATTCTCTTATTGAAAGCATCATTCTCTTGTTTTCGGCATTGAACTTGATTATGGCAGCCTTAACAGTATCTCCAACGTTTACTACGTCCTCTACTCTGTTAACTCTACCTTCACTCAATTCACCTATTGGTAGGTAAGCTTCAACACCTTCCTTAACCTGTAAGAAAGCACCCTTTTCAATGATTCTTAACACTTGCGCTTCTACAACTGTTCCAACTGATACTTCATCAGCTATAAGCTTCCATGGGTCTTTATCTGGATCCTTAAGGGCTAATGCTATTCTCTTTGTTTCTGGGTCAACGCTCTGAACAAATACGTCAACTTCATCACCAACATTTAATACAGACTCAACTGATTCAACTCTTGTCCAAGATAGATTGTTGATATGTGCTAGACCTTCTACCCCACCTAAATCTATGAAAGCACCATAAGGCATTATGTTTGTAACCTTACCCTTTCTCTTTTCGCCTTCAACTAATGAAGCGAACAGGGCCTCTCTTTCTGCCTTTATCTTCGCTCTTTCAGCTTCTCTCTCAGCCTTTATTCTAGCTCTTCTTTCTTTTCTCTCAGCATCTAAGATCTCCTGAGCAACTTCCCTATGAGAAACTATTATCCTGTTCTTTCTAGGGTTTACCTCTTTAACGTAAGCATCAAGGTCCTGACCAACATACTCACTAGTATCCTTTACAAATTTAGTGTCTATCTGAGATATCGGCATGAACATTGTATATGACTTGTACTGAACATATAGACCTCTGTCTAATGCCTTATAAGCATGTACGTTGATTACCTTGTGTTCATTTAAAGCATCTATTAGTTCCTTAAGATCACTTCTCTGTTCTAACTTGAGAACAGATATTTTAATTGTTGCATCCTTAGGACTGATATTTGTGATAATACCAGTAACTTCATCATCTATCTTATAAGCATCTTCTATGTCCTGACCTCTATCAAGATTTAGTTCACTGACAGGTACTAATCCGTCAAAACCAACTTCAAGACTCAAAATCAAGCTATCATGGTTGATCTTTACTACCTTTCCCGTAATTTCATCATCTACATTGATCTTGCTAAGCTCCTGCTCCTGCATATCTAGTAGTTCTTGCATTGTTAAATTGTTTTCCATTATTAATAACATCCTTTCGTCGCGTAGTATCCATATCTAATATTATAGCATAGAATTAACAAGATTTTACGATAAATTATATTTTTTTCTACTTTTTTTAAAAAAATTTTTTTTAAATTTATTCATGCAAAAAGGAACCTAGCAAATAGCGTGGTTCCTCGCATACATAAATTTATTAGTTAAAATATTGACTATTTTTAAAAAAATCATTTTTTGGATATTTTTTATCCTTCATATAAGTTAGTAGACTGATATTTATCATCGCATGTAACATCTATACCTAACTTTCCAAACACTTGCTCATCATCCTTATTCAAAATAACTGTAGAATGTGCCTGGGCTCCCTTCAAGTCAGATAGCTTGCTCATGGCAAACTGGGCAAGTGTATTGGTCACTGCACTAATACTCAAGGCCAACAAGACCTCTTCAGCATCTAGGGCAGTGTTCCTACTTTTAAGAACATTTTTCTTTAGGTTCAAAATAGGTTCTAGGACAAGTGGTGATATTAGGTGAATATGATCCTGTATGTCAGCTATAGCCTTGATAGCATTTAATATTGCTGCCGCTGATCCAGTCATAGTCTTTGAAAACTTACCCGTTATAATTCTTCCATCGACCAACTCTAGGGCCACTGACTGGCAATCTTCGCACTTACAATGGTCCTTGCTGTACTGTCTAGCAACATTTACAACCTTCCTGTCTTCACCCTTAAGGCCAAGCTCTTCCATGATCATCTTCATCCTGGATACTGCTTCCTTGTCTAGACTACCCTTTTTGTAATCGCATAGGGTCTTGAAATATCTTCTTATAATTTCTTGTATAGCAGCCTCTCTCACTACTTCATCATCTACTATACCAAAACCAACCCTATTTACACCCATGTCAGTAGGCGACTGGAACATACTCTCTCTTCCAGTTATCTTCTCTATTATTTTCTTCAAGACAGGGAATAATTCCAAGTCTCTGTTGTAGTTTATAGTTGTTTCTCCATATTTTTCTAGGTGGAAAGAATCTATCATATTTACATCTTTTAGATCAACTGTAGCCGCCTCATATGCTATATTTACAGGATGCTTTAGTGGCAGGTTCCATACTGGAAAAGTTTCATATTTAGAATAACCTGCTGTTATACCCATCTTATTTTCGTGGTACAACTGGCTTAAACATGTACCCAATTTACCACTATTAGGACCTGGTGCCGTCATTACAACTATAGGTTTTGTAGTTTCTATATAGGGGTTAATACCAAACCCTTGATCACTAACAATCATATCAACATCTGTTGGATATCCACTAGTAGGAGCATGCCTGTATACCTTTATACCCCTTCTTTCTAGCTTGTTGATAAATATTGTTGCTGCAGGTTGGTTCTCATACCTTGTGATTACTACTGAATTTACATCCAGATCATAACCTCTTAGGTCATCAATCAACCTCATAACTTCCATATCATAAGTGATACCAAGATCTCCCCTTACCTTGTTTCTCTCTATATCTCCTGCATAGACACAGATTACTACCTCTACTTTTTCTTTTATATGACTTAAAACTTTTATCTTTGCGTTTTCGTCAAACCCAGGTAAAACCCTCTTTGCGTGTAGGTCACCTATCAACTTACCACCAAACTCTATATAGAGTTTGTCATAGTTGTTTACTCTTTCTAATATATACTTAGATTGTTCTTCTAAGTACTTCTCATGGTCAAAGCCTATCTTCATTTATATAGCCACTCCTATCTTTTTATAATTTTTATAAAAACACTTGACAGACCGAGATATTTATACTAAAATAGAGTTCCATCACAAATTCTAATTGCATGCAGTCTCGACTGTGTGCTTTTTTCAAAAAATAACTTAAGTACTTATTATACATTTATAAGGAATAAAATGCAAGTTCTAGGGGCAAAAAAATAATATTTATTTTGCTCATTTTTAATATTTGCTATAGTTCCTTCTGTAAAATATGTATTTCTTCCTTCAATATCCGACCTATATCCTTGATACCCGCTATTATCTCTCCCCTGGAAAAATTCTTTTCTTCCAATTCCTTGTCAGACATCTCCATTAATAAGGTATAAAACTCTCCAGCTATAAAAATCGAATTTTTAGATTTGTTTTTTTCTATACTTGAAAATAGTAGATCCTCTGCCTGACCTATCTTACCTTCAAATAAAAGTCTCTTGACGCTGATCAGGGTGATTTCTTCCATAGGTGTATACACTAAGTCAAAATCATTTAAACTGCTGTATTTTTTACCCAAGAGCTCCTTATAGACCATCTCTCTTTTCTGACTCTCCATCCTATCTACTAGACCCATATTCTAACCTCCAATTATTAATCCCCAGACAAAGTCCAGGGATTAATACAAAATATATTTCTTATTTGTCTTTTTATATAAAATATCTATAGGAAAATATACCTCAATATGTCTTCTATCAACAAAAGTATATTTTTACTTCCTATTATCATCTGTCAAAACTTCTTTGATACCCTTAAATGTACCTAGGAAATTGACTGCATCTGAAGGAAGGACAAGCTTAGAAGATTCACTTTCACCAAGCTTAACCAAGGCTTCCATTGACTTAAGCGCTAGTATATTGTCATCTACATCAGATTCCTTCATAGCACTAAACACCATCCTTAAACCTGCTGCATTGGCTTCCTGAGTCTGTCTGATAACTGTAGCTTCACCTTCTGCCCTGGCCTCATATGTCTTTCTGATTGCTGAAGCCTCGCCTTCTGCCTCTAGGATCTTAGACTGTTTTTCACCTTCTGCTTCCCTAATCATGGCTTCTTTCTTAGCTTCCGCCTTTAGAATTGCAGACTGCTTTTCACCTTCTGCTATAAGGATCTTAGACTGCTTTTCACCTTCTGCCTGTAAGATTGCCTCTCTTCTTTCTCTCTCTGCACGCATCTGCTTTTCCATGGCAGCCTGGATATCTCTAGGCGGCATGATATTCTTCAATTCAACCCTGTTGACCTTTATACCCCAAATATCTGTGGCTTCGTCCAAGATAGTCCTCATCTTGGCATTGATTAGGTCTCTTGATGTTAGAGTTTCATCAAGATCAAGGTCACCTATTATATTTCTTAGAGTAGTTGCTGTAAGGTTTTCTATTGCTGAAATAGGGTTGGCTATTTCAAACACATATGACTTGGGGTCTGTCACCTTGTAGTATACTACTGTGTCTATCTGCATAGTTACATTATCCTTAGTGATAACAGGCTGTGGTGGGAAATCTACTACCATCTCCCTCAAGTCTATCATGTAGGTCATTGAGTCAACAAAAGGAATCAAGAAATGTATACCCGTCTTCGCTTCCTTATGGAACTTGCCCAACCTCATAATTATACCCATCTTTGCTTGCTTAACGATTCTGATACATCTAATTGCTATAAATAGAATTATAAGTACCAATAAAATCGTGAGAATCCTTCCTATCATACAAGTTACCTCCTATTTTTAAAAAAGCTATTTTTTCTTACTACCAATTTAACACCTTCGACGGCAACCACTTCTACCTCGCATCCTTCTTCAATGGTCTCACCTGTCTTTGATATAGCTGTCCAGTCTTCACCCTTGACCTTGACTAAACCTGGCTTATATGGGCTTATTTCATTTAAAACGATGCCCTGCTTACCCACCACTGCCATAATGTTGGTATCTATGCTTGTCCAAGCATTTTCTTCCTTGCTCCTGTCCATCTTAATCAACTTCTTAGTTGCTAGAAGTAGTAATAGACCTGACACTATAGCAAAAACCAATATCTGTATAAAAACGCTATCCACAAAGTAAGATACTGCTAGGGCACATAGGGCACCCAAGGAGAACCAGACCATGGTAAGGGCTAATGTAGCCGCCTCTCCTATGGCAAAGGCAACTGCTACTATTATCCAGATAATCTTCATACTTAATCCAAACAAGCCAATCCCTCCTCGTATTATATGGTCGTAGTTAAAACTACATTTATATATCTTTAATTATACATCATTTTCATCACATTTGGTATTATTTTTATTAAATCACTAGGGTTTACAGTTGACATTTTTTTGTATATCTCATCACCGCATAGACCGTGAATATATACACCCATGCAGGCAGCATGAAATGGTTGGTACTTAGCACAAAGACTGGCTATAATTCCTGTTAGGCAATCTCCCATACCACCTCTAGCCATACCTTGGTTGCCGGTAGTATTTACAAGTGCTCTATATCCATCTGTTACAATTGTATTCTTGCCCTTTAATACTAAAATGAGCTTATTTTCTCTTGCGTATTTTTTAGCATAGTAGAGCCTATCCTTCTTTATAATTTTGCTGTCCACTCCAATCAACCTAGAAAACTCACCCATATGTGGCGTCAAGACATATCTCGAGCTTATATTCAGGTCAGCCTGGCTAAATATATTTATAGCATCTGCATCTACAACTATTGGAACACTCGTATTAGCTGATATGTAGGATAGCTTGTCTATTGTAGTCTGATTGGCTCCCATACCAGGGCCTATAGCAATAGCATCAGCTGATTTTACTATAGTTTCAACCCTGACCTCATCCCCATAGTTAGATGTCATAGCCTCTATCAGATTATGAGATAGGACTTCTTGTACATCTGGCTGAGTTACCAAGGTAACCAGGCCTGAGCCAGCCTTGACTGCTGCTTCTGTGGCCAACCTAGCAGCCCCGTAAAAGCCCTTAGAACCAGCAAATATGCAGACCCTGCCAAAGTCACCCTTGTGAGCAAAGGACTCAGACCTATCCATTTCTACATCTTCTCTAAGTATAAATCTGTCCTTCAAGTCAACTTCTTCTAGAATATTCAAACCTACACCCAGTCCCTCTACATAAACCCTACCAGTATATTCTTCGGAATCATAGTTGAGAAAGCCCTTCTTGAAATAGTCAAAGCTAATGGTATAGTCAGACCTGATGGCTATACCCTCGTCATCCTTATTATAGGTTGGGAGACCAAGATCTGGATCTAGTCCAGAAGGGGTATCTATGGCAATTAACCTGGTCCTGTTTTTGACCCTATAGGAATTTATAGCCTCAAACAGGGGTCTATAGCTAGATGCAACTGGCCTATTTATCCCTACGCCGAAAACTGCATCAATCAAAAGGTCATAGCCCTTCATCCTAGACATAAGTACCTCTATTTCTGTGTCTAGGTCAGCTATATCCTTGTAGTAGTAAATCTTGATACCCATCTTTTGGGCAATCTCGTAATTAGTTAAGGCCGATGGAGTCAACTTATTAGGATTACCGACAAAAAGTATATCAACCTCCCTGCCTAGAGCCTGAAATTTCCTAGCCAAGACAAAACCATCTCCACCGTTGTTGCCACTCCCACATAGGATACCAATCCTATTAAAGGGAAGGCCCGAGAAAATAGACCTATCAAACTTTTCCAAGTCCATACCAGCTACTCTTTCCTTGGCAGCCCTGTAGAGGTCGTCTTCAATTTTAAGAATCCTGTTAAACGCACTGGTCGCAGCATTCTCCATCAATATTAGTTCACTAATACCGTATTTTTCCATGCACATCCTATCTATCTTGGCTGTACTAGTCTTGTCACCAATATAAATAGCCATAAAATCACTTCCTTTTGCACCTATTCTATCCTTGTCTACAATCGCATTCTATCCTTATCTATAATCGCATTCTATCCTTATCTATAATCGCATTCTATTCTTTTCTACGATTTTTCTACCTATTAAATTCATATCCGAATTAAATCTACATCTACTTTTATCTCATATTATCAAGACTACAAAATAACTAGTCTATCTCCTTATAAAGGTGGCCAGTATTATATGACCTATTCTTTAGCCTATTAAATATACCTGCCTGTCCACTTGTATAGGCCTTCAAAACATGTCCTACTTCATCTGCCCTTTCAAAATTAAATACTATATCAAAGTTATCTATTCCCAAGTCAGACAGGCTATCTAGGTCGTCTATTAGGTTTACTAGCTCGTCAGAATATATAGTAGTCCTACACTCTGGACTCTGTGCTAGCCTGTACCTCTTACCTTGGCTAGATTCTAGATAGTAGATACTCTTGTTACAAAGGGCATCCCTCTTATTCTTCTTACAATCCTTGGTCAAGACGCCCATAGGACAGTACTCGCTAATCATCATCTCATTATTGCCATATACTACATATTCGGTCTCATATGCCTGGCCAAATAATTTTTCCATAGCTCTTAGCTGATTCAGGGATACTTCCTGTGACATACATACCCTACTAGCCCCTATGGACCTATAGTAGTCTAGGGATAGGTCATTTACTACATTGAGCCATGGAGCTACAAGTAGCTTCTTGTCTGGATAATTATCCTTGACCCATCCTATTTGACCGTAGTTGGATACCCTAAAACCCTTCAAGTAGTCTATTTTTTCTTGGTCTATTGAAGACAGGGACCTATATATCCTATTTTCACCCGTCCTCACTATCCTAGGCATATAGTAGTAGATGTCCTTACCAGCCCCTCTTGCCATATCTATGGCCTGACTCAAGGTCACAATATCCCTGTAGTATATGTCAGCTACTGGATAGTCCAAGCTTGCTGACAACTGGTCAAGGTTGGCACAGCTAATATTAAACCTATGCCCCCTATCAATGATGGTATATCCACCTGCCTTAGTTTCTGAAGCATATTCTTCATCCTGTACAGCTAGACAAGGACTTACTAACCTATCCTCATCAAACTTCACCGATGCATAATTTCTCCCCTCTATCATTACCCTTGTCTTGGATATTTCCTCAATAGCCATCCTCCTCAGCGTATTTAATCCACTGATAGGTAGACTGGCCTTGTCATCTATGCTACAACTTATATCCTCTAGGTAGTACGGTGTATTGCCCAGCTTTGACAATTGCTTGATGGCCTTGTCCCTACTCATAGGAACTTTGATAGCCTCTTCAACCTGAACATCCCCCTTCAGAGCTGCAACATTCCCCCTATCATCCCAGATCTTCAAACTAGGCAGCTCGCCTATCTTCAAGTCCAACTCCATATAAAGGGGTCTTTTGACGTATTCTTGACCTGGCTCATAGGTCTTTTTCATCCTATCCAAGAGCTGACCGTCACTAGTCTTAAATACATGAGTTCCCGGTCTTATATCACCTATATAATCAATTTCCACAGTCTGGCCAGGATGTCCAATTGTCCTGATTTCCTTGCCTAGCAAGATTCTTCCGATTGTACCTCCACCTATATTCAGACCATCTCCCTTTTTAAGACTAGCCTCTAATTTCAGCTTCAACCTCTTTGACTTTCTGTTATAGGACTCTACCTTACCAATGTAGAGACCCCTGTTGTTAGGTTTAGAAGAGTTCATTATATCGCCACCTACTTGACCCAATAGGTAACCCCTAGTGAACTTCCTGTTAAATATTACGTATAGGTCTTCTAAATTTTGGTCTGATATGCCAGACTTCCCATTTTCTATGTAGTTGAGGATAGCATCCCTGTATGAACTCACCACTGTTGCTACATACTCAGGCCTCTTCATCCTTCCCTCTATCTTGAGAGATAGAACATTGCTATCTATAATCTTGCCAATTTCTTCTATAGTATTTAGGTCCCTAGGGCTCAATAGGTAGTCACCATCAGTATCTTCATAGGCATCCTGGTCACTATTGTATAGCCTGTACTTCTGCCTACATGGTTGGGCACACCTACCCCTATTTCCAGACCTAGTCCCCAAAACAGAACTCATATAGCATTGGCCTGAATATGATACGCATAGGGCACCATGGACAAATATCTCTATATCTGCCTGACATTGATCAGTAATCTTCCTTATCTCATCTACATTTAATTCTCTTGCTAGTACCACCCTCTTAAAGCCCACTGATTCCAAATATCTCACGTCTTCTAGAGAATGTGCAGCCATCTGGGTACTGGCATGAAGTTCGAAATCCGGTAGAGCCTGCCTAATCCTGTAGGCCATACCAATATCCTGAAGTATCAAGGCATCCACGCTTATAGAATAGAGGTAGCCTATATAGTCCATAAAGTCATCAATTTCAGATTGCTTTATAAGTGTATTTACCGTTACAAAGACCCTACAGTCCCTGATATGGCAATACTCAACTGCCTCCTTCAACTCATCATAATCAAAATTATTGGCACTGGCCCTAGCACTAAAGACCTTACCGCCCAAATATACTGCATTAGCGCCATTTTGAACAGCTGCCCTCAGGGCCTCCATACTACCAACTGGCGCCAAAAGTTCTAAATTTTTATTCATACTACCTCCATACCTATTTATATATCATATCTTTCCTGATATTTTCACATACCCAGTTTATTCCATCTTACCCTAAGCCCTATTATTTTTCTGGACCGGTGATTCAAAAAAGACTACCAGCCTTATGGCCTAGTAGTCTCTTATTATGCTTACATATGATTTTTCTAATCAATACACACCCTATTTCAGCGAATAAGTGTGTGCAAGACCATTTACTTGTTAGTTTTATTTTTTAATTCTTCATAGTTCAACTGGAGATTGTAGGCCTTGTTCTGGAATTCTGCTGCCATATTTTCAGCAACGGCCACCTTATTTTCCATTTCCTTGACCTTCATTTCAAGAGACTTGACCTTCTTATCCACATCTCCACTTACTTGTCCACCATTGGCCTGAAGACTCTTTATAGTTTCATCCTTAGAGGCTAGGTCTGCCTCAAGCTTAGAAATTTTCGCCTTAAGGTCAGCAACCTGGGCATCTGCCTCCTCTAACTTCAATAGGACATTATCAAATTCCTTTTCGACCTCTTCGCTCCTATTTATGTCCTTCTCCTTCATCTGATAGATTTCCTTTTTAAGGTCTTCTATTTCGCTCTCCCTGTCAAATAATTTGTCCGCTATATTCACAGAAGTAAGTATAGCTGCACTAGTCTTGCTAAGGGAAGGAGCAACCTTGCTGATATCCTTTAATTCGCCATCTATATACTTGGCAACCTTTACTATTTCTGCCTCATTCTTTTCACCGGCTATTTGATAATCCACTCCGTCTATCTTGACACTAACTCTATTCATATCCACACTCCTACCTAGAAATATAATAAGAAAAACAATAAACTCACATCTTAAACAACTGGTTCTTACTCTAAACTCTAAGACTTCCAGCTCTATCCAATGTCACATCAAAGTGACTCATAATCGATTTTATACCATTATATCATAAAAAATCCTAGTCGAGTAGTAGGTCCAGACTTATTGTGTCAGATATTTCTAGTCCTGTCTGGCTCAATCTTATATGGTCACCATCCACCAGTATATGACCACTAGCTATATAGGCTTTTATTATATCCACATTTTCCAGATACTTATCCTCACTTATCCTCTTGAGCCTAGTCAAGTATTCAGACTGAGATATACCTCCTATCTTCCTAAGACCCAGTATCAGGTATTCATTTAACCTGTCCTTTTCACTTGTAGTTTCCACAAATAGTCTTGGTTTTTTTCCTGCATCTAAGTTCCTATAGTAGGATTCAAAGTCATTGTGGTTGCTATACCTAGTTCCATTTAGGTAGCCTGATGAACCAAGGCCTAAGCCATAGTACTCCCTGTCATCCCAATAGAGTAGGTTAT
Organism: Peptostreptococcus sp. MV1; assembly: GCF_000758885.1. GTDB lineage: Bacteria > Bacillota > Clostridia > Peptostreptococcales > Peptostreptococcaceae > Peptostreptococcus. The sequence goes on from NZ_JRNB01000118.1 coordinate 28,428, forward strand.
GTCTACACTCCCTATCCTCTTTGGCAAAATTTGATATTTCGTATTGCTTGTAGCCCTTGCCTGCCAGATAGTCTATGGTATACCTATACATTTGTACATAGGCATCTTCGTCATAGTCAGTCAATTTCCCAGTCTGGTACATAGAATAGAACTTGGTACCCTCTTCAATAATCAGTGAATAGGCTGATATATGGTCTGGTTCAAGCTCAACCACCCTACTTAGGGTTTGTTTCCAGTCATCAAGAGTCTGGCCCTGATATGCAAACATTAGGTCTATATTTATATTTTCAAATCCAATATTCCTGGCCAAGGCGTAGGACTCCAAAAACTCATCATAGGAGTGGACCCTCTCCAAAAACTTCAACAAGTGGTCCTGGCTGGCCTGCAGACCTATGCTCAACCTATTTAGTCCACCCGCTTTCATCACTTCCAATTTTTCCCTAGTCAAACTACCTGGATTAGATTCCATAGTATACTCCACGACACCTGACATATCAAGCTTGGCCCTAACTATTGAAAATAACCTTTCTAGCTGAATAGGCGACAATATGCTGGGCGTTCCCCCACCAATAAAAATAGTCTGGACTCCCTCTATAAGGTTTCCCTCACTATACAGATTCAATTCCTTTTCCAAATAATCTAGATACTCGTCAATTTGGTATTCATTGCCCCTATAGGACGTAAAGTCGCAGTAACCGCATTTTTTCACGCAAAAAGGTATATGTATGTACAAACCTATACTTTTCATAAACTCTCCACTTCAAATTAAAAATGGCTAAACTGCAGGTTACCACAATTTAGCCATATACATTCATTAATCAGTCAAATTCAACCAATATTATATATTACAGTATCCTACTACTGTGTAGTTAGCTGGTATACCATAATCCTTGTCTAAGTTGTCAAATCCCCACTTAGAATCGAACATAGTAACGTCTAGTATTACACCGAAGTATAGCATTACTATACCTGCATCTATCTTATTTAGGTAGCTTCCTCTGTAGTCTTCGCTATCTATAGCTAGTACAACCTTGCCACCATCAACGATAAATCTCCATGGCTGCTTGTTAAGAGCTGATGGAGCCATTCTAGCATATGAGAAGGCATCAAGTAGAGCTCTTTCTTCTAGTACTTCTGGAGTAGCAGCATTTCCCCACTTGTCTATATAAACCATTTCTTCAAGACCGATTCTTTCAGAACCTGTGTCAGATACTGACATGTTAGCCTTAGAGTAGTTGTCACCAGTCTTAGCAGTGTTTTCAATCTTGACATCCTTTTCTGCATATCCTAGAGCTATTAGGGCTACAACTTCCTTGTCTGTTTCTAGTCCAAGAGTCTTCTTTACCATATCTCTGTCAGAGTATGATACCCAACAACTATCTATGCCAAGATCTCTAGCCTTTAATATGGCTCTTTCACCTACATAACCAGCATTTTCTAGGTGCTGTGGCTTGTCTTCTGATATCAATACTAGGTAGTTTGGTGCCTCTATCATTACACCCTGGTAACCTGCTATACCATATAGACGCTTGTAAGTATCGTCTCCAGCAAAGAACTTAGGTTCAATTACTATTGAAGAATCTAGCTTCTTACAATCCTTGATGTAAGATTCTAATTCTAATAGTGCCTTAGTGTCTACTGGTGTTTCCTTAAAATGTCTTACTGATCTTCCATTCATTATTAATGACTTATAATCCATGTCAAACCTCCAAATATTATTGTTTTTGTATTTTTCTGGCTAAATCTAATAGCCTTTCCTTCTCATTAAGTTGAGGTTGAGATATCACCCAGTCTAATAAGGCTTCTAGTAGTATGCCGACTTTTTTTCCCTTAGCTAGACCTCCATCAATGATATCCCTGCCACTTATTTGTAAGTGAGAAATAGAAAAACACTCTCCTGTCTCTATTATATCATTAAATAGATTGAAAATTAAGCCGATATTTGCACATTTTTCAATAATTTTTGCATAAATTGCGTACTTAGCCAAAATATTATCCCTAGCATCCCTCAAAATATACTTTATAGTCAACCTCAAATCATCATCACTAGTATTTTCATTTAATAAATTCCCATACATATCATCCCTTATGGCCCTCCATATAAAGAATGTTTTTTCCATATCCTTCTTTGAATATTTAAAAAATCTCAACAAGGCCTTCAAGTCTCCCTCGTACTTCCTAAAGACAAGAGCCCTTCTTGCAGCCCTGAAATATTCATCACAGGAAAAAATGTCATCTAAGACCATAGCCCTAGCCAGGTCACCCTCGTCAAAATAAAAGTCACCCAACAAATAAGATCTGATATCTAGGTCATTTATGATTGCCAGTTTATTAGTATTAGCTTTAATTATACCCTCAAATTCTGTATTTATTCTCTCTAAGGAAACCTTTTCAATATTTATGGAATTCCTATATATAGATTCCATGGTCTCCCCTTCAATGTCAAAGTCCAACCTAGCCGAAAACCTAAGGGCCCTGAGCATCCTCAAAGCATCTTCATTGAACCTCTTGTCAGGCTCACCAACACACCTGATAAGTCTATTATCAATATCTTCTAGACCTCCAAACCTATCAACCAAACCCACATCATCATTATAGGCCATGGCATTGATGGTAAAGTCTCTCCTAGCTAGGTCGTCCTCTAGGCTTTGACTATAGGATACAGATGTAGGCCTCCTCATATCCTGGTAGTCGCCATCCAACCTATAGGTAGTCACCTCAAAGGCCTCTCCATCCATTAATACTGTTACCGTACCATGCTGGATACCTGTTGGTATTGTCTTTGGAAATATCCTTACTATATCATCAGGCAGGGCATTTGTAGTGATATCCCAGTCATGGGGTTTTTTCCCCATGACCGAATCTCTCACACATCCACCGACTACAAAGGCTTCAAAACCAGCTACCTTTATCATTTCTAAGACCTGTCTGGCAGCGGTTGGAATTTGTATTATGCCTTTCATCTCGCTAGTCATCCAACTTCAATACAGACATAAAGGCCTTCTGAGGAACTTCAACATTACCTATCTGTCTCATCCTCTTCTTACCTTCCTTCTGCTTTTCAAGAAGCTTTCTCTTTCTTGATATATCTCCACCATAACACTTGGCCAAAACGTCCTTCCTGTAGGCAGCAACAGTTTCTCTGGCTATAATCTTGTTGCCGACAGCAGCCTGGATTGGCACTGGGAACTGGTGTCTAGGTATCTCTTCTTTAAGCTTTTCACACATAGCCTTCCCCCTTACATAGGCCCTAGACTCATGTATTATAAAGCTCAGAGCATCAACCTGTTCCTTATTAATTAGTATATCCATCTTTACAAGGTTAGAAGGAGTGTATCCCTTCATTTCATAATCTATAGAACCATATCCCCTAGTCCTAGACTTTAGGGCATCAAAGAAGTCATATATTACTTCGTTTAGTGGTAGCTCATAGTGAAGCATGACTCTGGTATCATCTATATACTCCATGTCCTTCATAGAACCTCTTCTCTCCTGGCACAGTTCCATTACCACACCTACATAATCCTTAGGTACTATAATATCACTGTTTACTATAGGTTCTTCTATCATCCTTATCTCAGTAGGTTCTGGAAGGTTGGCAGGATTTTGTATCATCAAGACCTCATCATCTAACTTTGTCACCCTATATATAACTGATGGTGCAGTAGTAATAATATTTAGGTCAAACTCCCTTTCTAATCTTTCCTGGATGATCTCCATATGAAGTAGTCCTAGGAAACCACACCTAAATCCAAATCCTAGGGCAGCTGATGATTCAGCCTCAAACTCTAGGGCAGCATCGTTAATCTGAAGCTTTTCTAGGGCATCCCTTACATTTTCGTACTTTTCACCCTCACCTGGATATATACCGCAGTAGACCATAGGTGTAGCCTTCTTATAGCCTGGTAGAGGTTGGTCAGTCCTATTGTCTGCATCAGTAATAGTATCACCCACTCTACATGACCTGATGTCCTTGATACTGGCGGCTATATAGCCAACATCACCCGCAGATAGGTCTGGTAGCTCAGTGGCATTCGGAGCCATTACGCCTACCTCTGTAACCTCGAACTTCTTCTTGCTGTTCATCATCTCTATGGTCATACCCTTCTTGACACAACCATCGAAGACTCTAACATAGGCCACAACACCCTTGTAGGCATCATAGTATGAATCGAATATCAGGGCCTTTAGTGGAGCCTGGTCATCACCAACAGGGGCTGGCACGTGTTTTACTATAGCTTCTAGCACGTCCTCTGTATTGATATCGTTCTTTGCTGATATTAGTGGGGCCTCGCTACAGTCTAGGCCTATTAGGTCCTCTATCTCATCCTTTACATAATCCGGCCTGGCACTTGGTAGGTCAATCTTGTTTATAACTGGTAGTATCTCTAGGTCCTGTTCAAGAGCCAGGTAAACATTGGCTAGGGTCTGGGCCTCAACACCCTGGGCAGCATCTACTACAAGTAGGGCTCCCTCACAGGCAGCTAGAGACCTCGATACCTCATAGTTAAAGTCTACATGACCTGGTGTGTCGATTAGGTTGAGGTGGTATATCTCCCCATCATTAGCCTTGTATTGTAGGCGTACATTCTGTAATTTGATAGTGATACCCCTCTCTCTTTCAAGGTCCATATTGTCAAGTAGCTGGGCCTTCATGTCTCTTTCTGAGACTAGGCCGGTCTTCTGTATCAGCCTATCTGCAAGGGTAGACTTACCGTGATCTATATGTGCAATTATGCTAAAATTTCTAGTATTATTCTGTCTATTTCCCAAATAAATTCCTCCTCTTTTATAAGATTCCATATGTATTCACTTTACATTTTACTTTAAAAAGCTGTCAACGTAAAGATGTGTCTTGAAAAATGAATATTTTTTTATTAAATATTGTATTTTAGCTTGATTTTTATCTTTAAGTCTGTTAAAATTGTGTATGTTGATTATGAATTTAGAACATTTATAGGGAGGTGAAGATAGATGGCAAACATTAAATCTGCTAAGAAGAGAATCGGTGTTATAGAAAAGAAGACTGCTTTAAATAGAGTTAGAAAGTCTCAGATAAAGACTGCAATAAAGAGATTCGACGAAGCTGTAGTTGCTGGTAACAAGGAGGAAGCTCTAGCTAAGTTCCAGATGGCTCAGAAGAAGATATATCAGGTAGCATCAAAGGGTACTATCCATAAAAACGCTGCTGATAGAAAGGTTTCTAAGCTAGCTAACAGATTAAACTCTATGAACGCTTAATAAGAGATAATATGGTATCGACGGGTATCATTGATAATTGTGACAACGCAATGTATAGATATATCTTGTGTGTCAAACGTTTGAAAATACTAGATATAATAAATCCACTAGCCTGCTAGTGGATTTGTTTATATCTAGTATTTTTTATTTTGCGTCTATTTTACCATCTATTATCTATACACCTATACTCTATATCTCAATTATATAAGTATATAATTTTTCTTTCATATCCTATGTTCCACAATAGGTTTTGAAGTCTCCAGGTAAACTAGGTCTAGTCTTCCTATAATCCTTCTGGTCATCCCTGTTATCATATGGATTTTTGATTGCTGCCAATAGTCTATTAAATTTAGTCATATCACCCTTCCTGGTCACGTCCTCTAGGGCTTCGTCAACTGCCCAGTTTCTAGCTATCATGGCAGGATTTGCCCCCTTCATTGCTAGGAAGGAATCTTGTGGACCTACCAGACCCTTGGCTATATCATCAGCCAACCTAGTCTTCCACAGACCATGCCAAGATATAAAGTCCCCTGCCTTAAAAAGTTCGCTATCGATTTCTTCATTATATGTAAGACCTATAAAAGTATTTGTATAGTCAGCCTTGTATTTTTCCATCAAGACCAGAAGACCATATACCAGAAGCTCGTCTTCCTCCTTATTGTCTGTCAGGAGACCAAGCTTTCTCTTCATTCCCTCAAAAAAGTAGTCTGAATAGTACTTGTTAAACTTTTCAATCTGGCCACTAACTAGGCCAATAGCCTTGTCCTGGTCATCTGCTATCAGTGGCAATAGGGTCTCAGCCAATCTTGATAGGTCCCATATGGCCATGTGTGGTTGCTGGGAATAGGCATACCTGCCATCCCTGTCTATTGAACTAAAGACAGTATTCTTGTCATATATATCCATAAAGGCGCATGGACCATAGTCGATAGTATATCCTGCTATAGTCATATTATCTGTATTCATAACACCATGTATAAATCCAACTAACATCCAGTCGGCTACTAGTTTTGCCTGCTTCTTGACGATTTCTCCCAATAAGCTTAGATAAAGCTCAGCCTCCTGATGACTGGACCTCAAGTATGGATAATGTCTATCTATGGTATAATCAGCTAGAGCCTTGATATTATTTCCCTCTTCATCTAGGGCTGCAAATTGGAAGCTACCTACCCTCAAATGACTATCTGCTACCCTGACCAAGACTGCTCCTGGCTCCATACCATTTCTGTATACTGACTCACCAGTAGTCAAAACTGCTAGGCTCCTACTTGTAGCTATGCCCAGCTCATTCATAGCTTCACTTATGAGATACTCTCTTAGCATGGGTCCTAGGCTAGCCTTGCCATCTCCACCTCTGGAATATACAGTCCTACCTGACCCCTTAAGGTGTATATCATGTCTCCTACCCGACTTATCAAGATGCTCACCAAGTAGCATAGCCCTACCATCACCAAGTAGGGTAAAGTATCCAAACTGGTGGCCTGCATAAGCCTGGGATATAGGGAAGTCTTTTTCATCCTCAAGCCTGGCCCCTGCCATTACCTCAATACCATAGGGAGACTTGAGAGCCCCAATATCTAGGCCCAGGTCCTTGGCTAGGTCTTCATTTAGGATTAATAGGTCTAATTCCTTGTACGATTTAGGGGCTTCCTTACAATACATTATCCTCGGAAGACCCTTATAGCTAGTATCCATATTAAATATATGTGGTATATCCCTGCTATCTACATTATTTATATTATCTATACTATCTACATGGTTTATATTATCTCTATTAGCTAGGTTATCTACACTATTTATGCTACCTTTATGATTAGCATCCTGCATATCACAGATCTTTTTTAAATCATCCATATACTTACTCCTTATCAAAAATATGATTCTCTTGTCTATAATTTACCCCTTTGAGGCTTTGACAATCAATATTTCTGCTGCAAGTCTATCTACTATCTTACCCTGCTTGATAGCATAATCAAAATCTGATATGAATTCGATAATATCCCTAATAGATGCCTCGTCAAAGTTTTTTGCCTGCCTTATCAACTTATTTAAGACAAAATTTTGAACACCCATGGTATTTCTTATAGATTCGTGGGACATCTTTATCTCTTGAAGGGCCTTGACCTGGAGTATCTGGCTAAACCTTGAAGAAAGTAGGGAAAAGGTCCCCAGAACCGACCCCCCATTGTAGAGCATATCATCAAACAAGCTTAGGGCCATTTTAGTATTTTTAGACCCGATCATGTCTATCATCTTAAAGACATTATCCTCGACATTGTTGGTCAAGAGCTTGTCTATGGACTCCTTGTCCAGCCTATTACCCTTACCTAGATAGGCAGATATCTTGTCTATTTCATTCCTTACATCTACCAGGGTAATAGACGACCTCTTGTCCCTATAGCCAACCAGGTCTATCAGGTAGGTAACCTCTGAATTATTGGCCAAGATACCCCTCTTGTCAAAGGCATCCTTACACCAATTAAGCAGGTCTATATCGTCTAGCTTGTCTACCTGACAAACATCTCCCAACTTGCTGATAGCCTTGTAGAGTTTGGACTTTTTTACATCTATATCACCATAAGAAACAAATAAAACCAAGGCTGTATCCGGCATATCCTCAATAAGCCTGATTAGCTCTGACTCTGCCTCTTCATTAAAAAACTTCCTCTTTGCCTGAAATAGTTCAAAATCCTTGACTAGGACATATCTCTTGTCGGACATCATTGGCAGGGTTTCAATAGCTGACACCATTTTTTCCAAATTGGTCTCCTGGCCATCTATAATGGTCAGGTTAAAGTCTGGCAAAGAACCACTCGCAAGCTCCTTAAAACTAGCCAGTATGTCATCGATGAGTAATAGCTCCCTACCATAAACAAGACTAATATTATTCAATTTCCTATCATTAAATTTTGCTAGTAGGTCACTTCTCTTCATACTTCCTCCACCTTAATTTTCTTTATTATTTTCAAGTTTATACGTCCTATTGACCCTAATATAATATATTTCCAAAAATATTGCAAGTCCAAGGACAAGCCCATAATATACCAATAGAAATACAGGAGACACATGCCTGACCTCAATATTATAGACACCATAATTAGCCAGTCTTTCCAAAAAATAATATACAGACCTCAAAATAGCTTCATTAATACATGCCACCAGGAGGGCTAGGTCTATAGATAGGCAATATGCTACTAAGGATACCATGTCTAAAAAAATAACTAGACCTATAAATGGCAGGACCAAAATATTTCCTATAATTCCCACTGTAGAAAAAGTCTTAAAATTGTATAAGACTAGGGGAATGGTCAATATATTGGCAGCAATACAGGTATTTAAAAAATTAAAATACAGGTACTTCTTCAAATATTTTGAATATATGGCTATAGACAAGACAGCCAAAAAACTTAACTGAAAGGACACATTGTATATTGTATAGGGATTGAATAAAATCATAATAGAGGCTACAAGGCCCAGTACATTGATTATATCCAATCGCCTATCTACAAAATAGGCCATTGCTCCTATTATAGTCAAACCTATAGCCCTAGTAATCGATGGACCACCACCGACCAAAATATTGTATAGCATGAGGCTTATAAAAAGAAAAAATAACCTCTCTAGTCTATTAACCTTACCAAAGACCACCAAAAATATAGCAACTACAATGGATATATGGAGTCCAGAAATAGCCATGACATGGCTGACACCAGCATCCCTAAAATTAACCCTCACATCTTGATCTAGGTCATCCCTATAGCCTAGGACCAAGGAATTCAGTATATCACCATACCTTTTATACATGTCTTTGTTGGCACCTATACAGTAGTCCTTTAGCCTTCCTAGTTTAGAATATAGCCCGGACCTAGCATATATCTCCACACCAGATACCTGTATATAGCTATCTATCCCCTTGGACCTCAGATGTCTTCCATAGTCAAAGTCCTTGAAGACCATATCATCCAAGTTACTCGACTTGCCATATACTCTCACCCTATCGCCTATGTGGACACCCCTATCCTTGCCCGAAAAATCAACAGCAAGTAGATTACCCATATAGTAATTCGTAGACCTCTTCTTCTTGACAATATTAGTCACCAGACCACTTGCCTGCCTAATTTCATTATAGTCTGCCTGTCTAGTAGCTACTTTCGACCAGCTAAGGACAAGTACCATAGCTAGAACAAATAAACCCAACCTTCTCATACAACCACCTCTGTAATTTATAGGCAGTTTTCGACAAATATTAAATAGGCATATTAGTAAACCTTAATTACACACCTTGATTCCACATATTAGCAAATATCAATTATACATACTCATTAATATGGTTGGACTTTGCTTCAAAATTAAATAGGGCCCTTAAATTTTCATTCAGCTCTAGTCCCCTTCTAAAACAAATCTCCTCTATAGACCTATAGGCAAATAAAATCGCTGTCAGTTCGTTAATAGTCAGGCTAGCATCAATCGTGTCTACCTCATCACCAAGATTAGCTAGCTTCCTAGCTACTAGTGTCCCAGATTTTACTTCAAAGCTAAAAATCCCATTATTTTCCTTGATAGCTGGGTCACTAATCTCTATATTAGCCGAAATTGCTTGACAATTTTCATATCCAAGTCTTAGATCAAGATCTTCCACAAACTTTTCCAAATCAACTATCCTGGCCATCATAAATGGTTTAAGATCAAAACTAGCATCCTTTGGATTATCCAAGATATCCATCAGCCTATCATCTACAGCCGTATTAATAGTCACAGACTTGCACTGGGTATTGTGGTTGAATATAAACTTCAAAACGGACTGGTAGGCCTTCATATCATTGTAGTAGACTTCCCTTACAAAGAAGTCTTCCCCATCCATGCTATAGGCAAGATAGGCAGTCGGCTGACCATCCCTATAGCATATATAAATATGACCACCTTCTAGGTCCATTTCCTCAATAAATTCCGAAAAATATTTACTATCTCTAATGGCAGCCCCATTATACCTAGCCATAGCCGATGAATATATATCCACTAGGTCTCCTAGACTATCCTGTCCAGCCTTCCTAAAGCTTCCATCTAGCTTGAATTTTTTCAAATCGATTATATCTAGTTTAACCTCCTGCATATCATAGCAGGTCTCAAACCCATACCTCCTATACAGTCTGTGGTCTATTGGCATCAGGATGGCAAATGACTGGTCCATAGCTCTTATCTGATAAAGCGAGCTCGACATCAAATCTGCCATAAAGCCCCTCCCCCTAGCCTCTGCCAGTGTAGAAACACCCACTATATATGATATGGCTAGGTCTCTGCCTGATACCTTTAACCTATGCTGGTTGAGGTGGATTGATGACAGTATTCTCCCATCCTCTTCTACCACCATGGTTTTTTCAGGCTTGTATTTATTTTTAAAATAGAAGTCTACATAGGCCTGGCTATCATTAAAACAATAGGTCCACAGGTCTCTCACTCCCTGTATTTCATTTATATTACTTAATCTAATTTCCATATTTTCTTTCCTTTCAAAATACGCTTAAATCTATTATATCACGCCACTTGGCTCTGGTGTATTTATACCCTTAAATATATAGAATAATTATACTTACTTTCCATATATAAAAACAGCACCCCCGAATACTTGCATTCCCAAAGGTACTGTTCTTATAACTAATATATTTTGCTTATTTATTTTGAGTTCACTCTAACTTATTTTCTATATCCTATTTTTCTCTAACTGTATACTTTTCTACAAATTTTTCTGGATAATATGACATTTTTGCCTTTCTAAGGCCCTCTACTCCCATATCTTCCTCTCTATTCACCCATTTTACATCTGGGAAAATATCGCATATAAACATCTGGTTGATATATGGGTATAGACCCCTGATATCTGCATTGGCCTTTTCTATATGAACTAGGGCCATATCAGCATTTATCTTTTCTCCCATACTAAAAGCTTCTAGCTTTCCATCTATAAATACGCCGTATATCTTTAGCTTGTCCTTCAATATTGAGTAGTTATCAAATAGTTTCTTCATTCCTATATATTCATCATCTATACTATCTTCAAATTCCTGGTCGCCATCTTTAGTGGCACTCCAAGATTTCAATAGCTCGAAACACTCAGGAAAGTCATTTTCGTCTAAAAGTCTTCTCTCAACCCTCTCTCCATACTCTCTCTTAAAGAAGTTCAGGTGATTTCTTTTACCACTCAATTTTCTTCCCTTTACTGTTCTTAGCTTTTCGGCATCATACACATAGTCAAAGATATCTCTCTCCTCTATGTATTCAAACCTGCCTGGATATAGTTTCTTCAACATCTCTACTACATTTAAGTCTATACCCCTAAAATATATCTTGTTCTTGCCATCATCAAAGAAGTTGATGGCATACTCGATAGCGTCTTGTATCTTATCCTTAGTAGCCAGTGGTAGGATAGAGAATATCTCACCATTATGCTCTCCCACTAGGATAGCAAATCCATCACCTATATGATAATGTGTCTTGTAGGCATGCTGCCACATATATAATGTATTAAAACAATATTCACAAGCTTCATAATCCACCAAATCAAAATACTTGTCTAGTATTGGCTTGGCATCAATATTTATTTCCTTAAAATCCATAAAATCTCCTCAATTCTCATTCTTACATAAAATATTAAAGCGAATTGCTGGTTAATATTTTGAAATTTGTCTATATAATACTACAATATTTTACTTGATTTTAGCTATACTATATATCATTTGACTCATATTATCAAATACCCTATTTTATGGTTTCCTAATCAGTAATCTTTAGCATTTATAATAATCCACCTAATAGAAGACTGTCTCTATAGGAAATATAAAATATATATACTATATCTAAAACTAACTATTTAAGTTTATACCCAACTAGCAAAAATGTAAACCCTATAATTACATTTTAAAAGGAGGATATCGTTTCTATGAAAAAAAAATCTTTTATCAAACTAACCCTAGTTTATTTTGCAATATTTTTAACAGTATTTTCCCTGACTGCCTGCAACTCATACAAGAACCAACTAGAAGTCCATGTAATAGATGTAGGCCAAGGTGACTCCACGCTGGTTGTGACACCAGATCAAAAGAATATCCTCATAGATGCTGGTGAGGACGAATACGCCAGAAATGTTATCCGCCACCTAAAAAAATCCAATATCAAAAAACTAGATGCTGTCATAGGTACCCACTTCGACAGTGACCATATAGGTGGTATAGACAAGGTCATAGCTGCCTTCCCGACATCTACCGTCTATTTTCCACCATCAAAGGCATCAAAGACAGACCTCTTAGAAATCATAGATGTATGCAGAAAGAAAAATATAAAAATCACCCCTCTCAAAAGTGGAGACCAGCTTAAGCTAGACCAAACACTTATAAATGTCTTATCTCCTAGGACTATATCCACATCCGATGAAAACAAAAACTCTCTCATTTTCACCATCTACCAAGATGGTACAAGTTTTATGTTTACTGGAGATGCAGATTCAGAACTTGAAAGAAATGTAATATGCCACTATAGACTCCCCCAGTGTATCTACCTCAAGGTCGGACACCATGGTAGCAAGACTGCATCATGTGATGACTTCATCAAAGCTATCAGGCCACAGATAGCATCTATATCCTGTGGCTACAAAAACAAGTACGGCCACCCCCACCAAGAAACCCTAGATACCCTAAAGAAGTACCAGGTCCAGACCTTCCGTAGTGACCTCAATGGAGACATGGTATTTTACTTTGATGTCAGGGACACAAAAAAAATCTACTCCAAGAAAAAATATGTCTTAGAGTAGAAGTTCTATATTTTAATTAAACATAGTAGAATAGCCTATATTGACCCCAGCAAGTCTCTGACAATATATGATGCTATTATCAGACCTCCAGCCGATGGTACAAAGGATATGCTTCCATTAACCCTGCTGATCCTACCATCTTCTTCAAGCTCTCCTGGTTTACTTGGTTTTTCCTTTGAGTAGACCACTGTCAACTTCTTGATGCCTCTTTGTTTGGCCTCCTTGCGTATTATCTTGGCTAGGGGGCACATCTCGGTCTTGTGTATATCACTTATTTCTATCTTACATGGGTCTAGCTTATTACCCATTCCCATAGAGCTAATTATCTTTAGTCCTCTTTTGTAGCAGGATTCTATCAGGTGAATCTTTGACTTGACCATATCTATAGCATCGACTACATAATCATAATCACACTCTAAGAGCTGGTCAGATGTAGTCTCATCATACAGACAGGCATAGCCTCTTACATCTATATTGGGATTAATATCCCTGATCCTATCTACGATGACATCTACCTTCTTGCGACCTATAGTCGAGTGAAGGGCTGGCAACTGCCTGTTTATGTTAGTTATATCCACATCGTCAAAGTCTACCAAAGTCAGGTGTCCTATACCCGCCCTTGCCAAAGCTTCCACAACATAGCTACCTACACCACCTAGACCAAATACTAGAACTCTAGCTTCATCTAGTCTCTTGACGCCCTGGTCGCCTATTATTATACTAGTTCTTTCTTTAAATTTTTCCATAGTCACCTACAGTCTATTTCGTAAAGAAGTCTTCAATTTTTTGACCCAACTTTTTCTTGCTGCCATTGACTGTTTCTCCACTCTCTTCAGCAAACTTCTTCAGTAGGTCTTTTTGCTTGTCGCTTATCTTCTTTGGTATTTCAACATTTACCTTGATATATTGGTCACCCTTTGATGATGAATTTATACGCTGGATACCCTTGCCCTTTAGCCTAAATACTGTACCAGTCTGGGTACCTGCTGGCATGGAATACTTGACACTACCATCAATAGTTGGCACTTCTAGTTCATCTCCTAGTGTAGCCTGAACAAATGATATTGGCATGTCCATATATATATCGAATCCATCTCTCTTGAAAATCTTATGTGGCTTGACATCTATCCACAAATACAGGTCACCCCTAGGTGCTCCTGGCTCACCAAATTCACCCTGGCCTGCCAGCTTTATCATCTGACCATCATCTATACCAGCTGGTATATTCACCTCAATAGTCTTAGTCTTTCTAACAGAACCGGAACCTCCACACTTGCTACATGGACTTTCTATCTTTTCTCCTATTCCATGACAGTCTGGACACTCTCTCTGTGATGCCATACTACCGAACATAGTCTGCCTAACTTCACTGATTACACCCCTACCACCACAAGTCTTACAAGTAGTCTTGGATGTACCCGGCTTGCATCCTGTTCCATGGCATTCATCACATTCTTCACTTCTATTTACCTTGATGCTTACCTTTTTACCAAATACTGCCTCTTCGAAGGTAATTCCTATGTGCTGTCTGATATCAGCACCCCTCCTAGGTCCCCTCCTCTGAGAACCGCCAAAGCCACCAAATCCTCTAGAGCCTCCCCCAAAGAAGTCTCCAAATATGTCTCCAAATATATCTCCAAAGTCGCCAGCCCCATTAAAGCCACCAGCTCCTCCAAATCCACCCTGGCCATTTACGGCGTCTGCACCGTACTGGTCATAAATCTGTCTCTTCTGTGGATCTGACAATACCTCATAGGCTTCATTTATTTCCTTGAACTTTTCTTCAGCTTCCTTGTTGTCAGGATTCTTATCTGGATGGTATTTCATGGCTAATTTTCTATATGCTTTTTTTAGTTCTTTATCATCAGCAGTCTTCTCTACTCCCAAGACTGCATAATAATCCTTATTGGCCAAAATTTACACCTTCCCCTCTAACTTAACAACAATAGCTTGCGGTAATCCACAAGCCATTGTCATATTTTACCTATCAATTATAGGTTATATTTTTATTACTGTCTAGACCAGACTGACGATTTTATTACTTGTCGTCAACTTCTGTGAAATCAGCGTCAACTACATTGTCATCCTTTGGCTGGCTAGGTCCTTCTTCCTGACCAGCTGACTGGGCCTGTTGGGCAGCCTGTGCCTTAGCATATAGGTCCTGAGAAACCTTCTGGAACTTGCCCATCAACTCTTCAACAGCTGCATTGATTTCCTCTACTGAAGAATTTTCATTGTCCTTAACTTCCCTAACCTTAGCTATAGAGGCTTCTATATCAGTCTTTTCCTGGTCTGATATACCATCACCAACTTCTGCCAATGTCTGCTCTGTCTGATAAGCTAGAGCTTCTGCATGGTTCACAGCTTCTATTCTTTCCTTCTTCTTCTTGTCTGCTTCAGCATTAGCCTCTGCTTCTCTTATCTTCTTTTCTATTTCTTCTTCTGACATATTAGTGTTAGAAGTTATAGTTATCTTCTGTTCCTTACCAGTACCTAGGTCCTTAGCTGTTACGTTTACTATACCGTTAGCATCTATATCAAATGTAACTTCTATCTGAGGTATACCCCTCTTTGCTGGTGGTATGTTAGTCAACTGGAACCTACCTAGTGTAGTGTTGTCAAATGACATAGTTCTTTCACCCTGTAGTACATGGATATCAACTGCAGTCTGGTTGTCCGCTGCTGTAGAGAATACCTGTGACTTCTTAGTTGGTATTGTAGTATTTCTTTCTATTATCTTAGTAAATACATTTCCAAGAGTTTCTATACCCAATGATAGTGGAGTAACGTCTAGTAGAAGTATATCATTTACTTCACCTGTCAATACACCTGCCTGTACTGAAGCACCTGCAGCAACACATTCATCAGGGTTGATTCCCTTGTGAGGATCCTTGCTGATAAACTTCTTAACTGCATCCTGAACTGCTGGTATTCTAGTAGAACCACCAACAAGCAATACATCATCTATTTCTGATACTGATACGCCAGCATCCTTGATAGCCTGCTCAGTTGGTCCCATAGTCTTTGCAACTAGGCTAGCTGTCAATTCGTTGAACTTAGCCCTAGTCAAGTCCATATTCAAGTGCTTTGGACCTTCTGCAGTTGCTGTGATGAATGGTAGGTTTATATTTGTAGTCATTGTAGAAGATAGTTCCTTCTTGGCCTTTTCAGCAGCTTCCTTCAATCTCTGAAGAGCCATATTGTCAGCCTTTAGGTCTATTCCTTCTGCCTTCTTGAATTCACTTGCCAAGTAGTCTATAAGAACCTGGTCAAAGTCATCTCCACCTAGCTTGTTGTTACCTGCTGTAGCCAATACTTCAAAAGTACCATCGCCAATTTCTAATAGGGATACGTCAAAAGTACCACCACCAAGGTCAAATACTAATATCTTCTTTTCCTCTTCCAACTTGTCCATACCATATGCTAATGATGCAGCAGTTGGCTCGTTGATAATTCTCTTTACATCTAGACCTGCTATCTTACCAGCATCCTTAGTTGCCTGTCTCTGAGCATCTGTAAAGTAGGCTGGAACTGTGATTACAGCCTCTGTTACCTTTTCTCCAAGGTAGGCTTCAGCATCTGCCTTTAGCTTCTGTAGGATGATAGCTGATATTTCCTGTGGACTATAGTCCTTGCCATCTATGTTTACCTTATAGTCAGTACCCATATGAGTCTTGATTGATGTGATTGTCCTATCTGCATTTGTTACTGCCTGTCTCTTGGCTGGTTCACCAACTATTCTTTCACCATCCTTAGTAAAAGCTACTACTGATGGAGTAGTTCTCATACCTTCGTTGTTAGGTATTATAGTAGGTTCTCCACCTTCTAATACTGCAACACATGAATTAGTTGTTCCTAAATCTATTCCTATTACCTTTCCCATTTCTATTACCTCCAAAATTTACTTTTAATATCTCTTTAGTTTGCTTGATTTTTATATTATATATTTATTAAATATCTCTCCTATAATCTTCTAGTATAATCCAACTAGAACCACTTGTAACAATATAAATAAGCTATATATTGATCACATATCAACTATTATCTCTAGCAAGAAACCTTGACCATGCTGGCCCTCAATACCTTCTTGTCTAGCTTGTAGCCCTTCTGTAGGACCATCAAAATCTTACCTGCCTCATATTCATTACTGGCCTCCTGCATTACTGCCATGTGAAGGTTAGGATCAAAATCCTGACCAAGTTCAGCATCTATTCTTTCTAGACCTGACTTCTTCAAGGCATCTAATAACTGTTTGTATACCATATCAACACCTACAAATAGGGGACTTTCCTTGTCATCGCAGGCATCCAGGGCCCTTTCCATATTGTCAATAACTGGTATCAGCTCGTTAAAGACCTTTTCATTTGCGTATAGACCGATAGTCGCCTTCTCCTCAGTAGTCCTTCTCCTAAAATTTGCATACTCAGCAGTTAATCTCAGCATTGCATCTTCCTGGTCTTTTAGCTTGTTTTCTAGCATCTTTATCTTAAAGGCTGGTTCACTTTCATCTATTTTTTCCTGGTCACTTCCTTCAGATTCAGAACTAGTAGCTTCATCAATAGTTGCTTCCTCTTCTTCTAGTATTTCTTCATTTTCAATTTTTGTATCCTCTTGGGCAAGCTCCTGGCCCACATCAATCGGATCCTTTACTTCCTTATCCAAATCATACACCCCTCTCAATATCTATAATCATCACTTACCATCTAGTAACATACTCATATAATTCAAGATTGAGTACACCTTTGAATAATCCATCCTAGTTGGTCCTATAAAACTTATCTTGCCCTGAAGGTCATCCTGAACATTGTAGGTAGCTGTAATAATGCTCAAATCTGTACTGACATCATCCCCATTACCGATAACTATATTTAGGTTGTCCTTTTGAATTCCCTTGGTCCTTATCATCTTGGCCAGACTATCTCGCTCTTCCAGCATATTCAGGAAGGACTTGGCCTTGACCATATCGCTGAACTCTGGATAACTAAATATGTTAGTAGCTCCATTCATGGAAATCTTGTAATCACTGTCTGCATTCAGTAGATACACTAGGTCATCCACAATTTCAGAGTACTCACCTATCTCGTACTTGATATAGGCTACCATCTCTTCATCTAGATCACTAAATTTCTTGCCTGATAGCTTGTTGGATAGACTAGTTGAAATCACATTTAACTTGGCCTGCGAAAGCTCCACAAGTGTGTCAAACTCCCTGCTTTTTATCTCACCATTGTCAGCTACCAGTATCAGTAGTATTTTTTCTGGGGATAGGCTGACTAGCTGGATATACTTGATGGTCCTCAGTCCCCTATTCCTATCATATACTGCTACCGTAGTGTAGTTGGTAATGCTGGATAGGATCTTGGATAACTCCTCTATTAGGTCATCAACCCTGTTAAAGTTATTCTCCACGCACTTTCTTAGCATTTCTTTTTCTTCCTCTTCCAACTCCCTATTTCCCATCAAGGAATCTACATACAGCATATATCCTTTCTTGGTTGGAATCCTACCTGCAGACGTGTGGGGTTGGACTAGGTAGCCCAAATCTTCTAGGTCTGACATCTCATTTCTGATGGTAGCTGCCGAAATACCCAGCTTATATTTTTTAGATATAGTCCTCGAGCCGACAGCCTCAGCAGTTTCCACATAGTCCTTTACTATGGCCTTCAATATATTCAATTGTCTCTCTGTAAGATCCATAGCATCACCTTCCCCTTTTATTATCACTCACTAACTTAGAGTGCTAAAACCTTATGTATATATTACACCACTTTTTATAAACCTTGTCAAGGACTTGTATAAAATATTTGTAAATTTCTTTTTTAACACACAAAAGGACTGACCGCTAATCCCACTTTTATGATTTTAGAGTCAGTCCTATTTTTATTTTTTCTTAACTTATATACTTAGCTTTCGCCAACATCCGTATAAGTACAGGCTTAATTAGATATCAAATGAATCTACAATCAAGTCTCCTATAATACGTCAACTTCTACGTGCTCTCTATCAGCTATCTGCTTATTCAACTTTGCTAGGAAGTCTTCAACAGACATCTGACCTAATTCACCTTCATCTCTAGACCTAACTGATAGTAGACCACTTTCCATTTCCTTCTCACCAACCACTAGCATATATGGTATCTTTTCTAACTGGGCTTCTCTAATCTTGAATCCAACCTTTTCTGCCCTGTCATCTAGTTCTACCCTGATACCTGCATCAAACAACTTGCCAACTAATTCCTTAGCAAAGTCGTTGTACTTGTCAGATACAGACAGTACCTTAACCTGGCAAGGTGCTAGCCATACTGGGAACTTACCTGCATAGTTTTCTATTAGTATTCCTATGAATCTTTCTATAGAGCCCAGGGCAACCCTGTGTAGCATTACTGGTCTATGCTTTTCGCCATCCTTGCCAATGTATGTAGCATCAAATCTCTGAGGTAGCTGCATATCTAGCTGGCAAGTACCACACTGCCAAGTTCTTCCTAGACAGTCCTTTAGGTGGAAGTCTATCTTTGGTCCGTAGAAGGCACCATCACCTTCATTTACTATATAATCTATACCCATTTCTTCCAAGGCACCTCTTAGGCCATCTTCTGCGATTGCCCATTCTTCATCAGTACCCATTGAGTCCTCTGGTCTAGTAGATAGCTCAACATGGTAAGTAAATCCGAACTGCTTGTATACCTTGTCTATTAGGTTAATTACTTCCTTCACTTCTGACCTTATCTGTTCTGGTAGACAGTATATATGGGCATCGTCCTGTGTAAAGGCCCTAACTCTCATTAGTCCGTGTAGTGCACCTGATAGCTCATGCCTATGTACCCTACCTCTTTCACCAACTCTCATTGGGAAATCCCTATATGAGTGTAGCTGTGACTTGTAGAACAACATAGCGCCAGGACAGTTCATTGGCTTGATAGCGTAATCTTCTTCATCTATCTGTACAGTGTACATATTTTCCTTGTAGTGGAACCAGTGTCCTGAAGTCTCCCATAGCTTCCTGTTTAGGATTATTGGAGTCTCTATTTCAACGTAGTGGGCTTGTCTGTGAACTTCTTCCCAATACTTCATTAGGGCAGCCTTTAGGGCAGTACCTCTAGGTAGGAATAATGGGAATCCTGGTCCTTCATCTGGTATCATAAATAGGCCAAGTTCCTTACCTAGCTTTCTATGGTCTCTCTTCTTAGCTTCTTCTATCATCAATAGGTGGGCATCTAGGTCCTTCTTCTTTTCAAATGAAGTACCATAAACTCTCTGAAGCATCTTGTTCTTTTCATCACCTCTCCAGTAGGCACCTGCTATTGACTGTAATTTAAAAGCTTTTATCTTCTTAGTTGACTGTAGGTGTGGTCCTCTACATAGGTCTACAAAGTCTCCCTGTCTATACATAGATATTATTTCACCATCCGGTAGGTCATTTATCATTTCAACCTTGTAGTCCTCACCTATTTCAGACATCATCCTAATAGCCTCTTCCTTAGACACTTCAAAACCTTCTATGGCTAAGTCTTCCTTGACTATCTTCTTCATTTCTGACTCTATCTTTTCTAAGTCCTCTGGAACTAGTCTATAGTCTAAATCTATATCATAGTAGAAGCCATTTTCTATTGCTGGTCCTATAGCCAACTTAGCTTGAGGCCACAATCTCTTGACTGCCTGGGCAAATATATGGGCTGAAGTATGTCTGAATACTTCCTTACCCTCTGCATCTTCAAACTTATAGAAGTCAACCTTACAATCCTTGTCCAACTTCTTGTTTAGGCTTTCTAGCTTGCCATCTACAGCACCAACTAGGACGCTTCTAGCAAATCCATCGCTAATTCCCTTAGCTACATCTAAAAGTGATGCTCCATTTTCAACTTCTACAAAGTTGCCATCTCTTAATTCAATCTTTAACATATCTATACCTCCATAATTTAATTCTTTAGTCTTTACTATACTTAGTAAAAGTCCAGGTTTTTTTATACAAGGATCCTTCTTTGAGTCTTACAAGTTTCTCGAGTATTTATAAGGCTCAAATTTGTATAAAAAAAGTCCCAATTCACAAAGAATTGGGACGAATAATCGCGGTTCCACCCAAGTTTCCAGGTATTGCCTGGACACTCAAAAGACTATAAGGTAGTCAACCGAACACTTTCACCTAGGCTACTAAGTTCTGCTCAAAGGTAGTTTTCAGATAGGTCTGTCTAGTTGGACTTGCAGCCGGTGATCCAACCTCTCTGTAGATGATTTTCATCTTACTCTTCCTTTTTCATAGCATATATTTATGATGTTTTCATTCTATCATATTAGTAGTTAAATTGCAAGCAAAATTCAGATTTTTATATTAGCAATTGACCAAATGCTAATATGTATTATTATAAATTAAAGATATAATATACCAACTTTTGTGCACATTTTTCAAAAATATCAGTTGTTTCTACCAAATGCAATCTCAAATTTAGTTCCCTTACCAAGTTCACTTTCAACAGATACATTGGCCCCATGCAATATAGCAGCATGTTTAACTATTGACAGACCCAATCCCGTACCACCTATAAGCTTAGAATGACTCTTGTCTATCCTATAAAATCTCTCAAAAATCCTGTTCAATTCTCCTTTTTCCATACCAATACCTGTATCAGTAAAAAATATCTTTGGTCCATCTAGAGTATCTCCAACCCAAACCTTGACACTACCACCATCCTTGTTGTACTTGATTGCATTCTCACAAATATTGTAGACCATCTCATCTAATATAGGCCTAATACCATAATAGTCAACCCTTTCGCCCTCTATGCTTAACTTAATATTTCTTTTATTAGCTTGGCTAGATAGGCGACTTATAATTTGATTACATAAATCATATAAATCTACATCTTCTCTATCTATATTTGCATAACCCTCGTCTAGTATAGATATATTGATTATATCATTTACCAATTTTATTAATCTAGATGCCTCATCGTATATACGCTTTGAAAAATCAACCATATCCTGAGGCCTTACCATGCCATTTTTCATAATTTCTGCATATCCTGATATAGATGTTAGCGGAGTTTTCAACTCATGTGAAACATTAGCAGAGAACTCTTTTCTCATATTTGCTATAGCATCCTTTTCCCTATTTTGTTCATCTATAGAATTAAGAAGGGGTTGCAACTCTTGATAAGTTGCGTTCTCTAAAGGCTTTTCTAAATCTATATCATTTATAGGTCCTACAATCTTCCTGGTCTGCCAAATAGCAATAAAACCTGACAAAGCTACCATAAAGACAAATATACCACCCATTATAGGTAAAATATCAAGAGCTATACTGGTCATATTGTCTATGGTTTTTGATACCCTTATTACCGTGCCATCATCCAACAAAAGTGCATAATAATACATGTCCTTGCCAAGAGTCGGAGAGGTCCTCTTATCCTCCCCCTTACCTGTCTTTAAGGCCATTTTCACTTCCTTTCTGGATAAGTGGTTGTCCAAGTCCTTTATCCCCTGAGAATCATATAGAACCCTGCCACTAGTGTCTATCCTGGTGATCCTAGTATCCCTGTCTACATTATCTATTTTCTTTAAATAATCTACGCCTGCTATATCAACAGCATTTTTTATATACTTGGCTTCTTGATTTACCTCATATTGCATTATACTGAAATTCTGTTTATATATAATAGCTACTGTAACAATATATGAAACAAACAAAACTACAAAAAGAGATAACATTATCCCTCTTTGTAGTCTATCTTTCATCCTCAAAACCCTATTCATACTTATCACCTATCCTATAACCAACTCCCCTTACTGTTTCTATAAATTTACTCATATTGCCTAGTTTACCCCTTAGAGTCCTGATATGAACATCTACAGTCCTAGTTTCTCCATCAAAATCATAGCCCCATATTTTTTCTAAGAGCACATCTCTGCTAAAGGCTATATTTTTATTTTTCATCATTAACTCTAATAGGGCAAACTCTTTTAAGGTCAAGTATACATACTGACCATCTATCCTTACCTCGTGTTTTTTGGAATCCAAGGTCAAAGTGCCTATAGACAGGCAGTCCTTTTTTTGACTCGATTTATACCTTCTTAAGACTGCCTTGACCCTAGATACCAACTCCATCATTCCAAATGGCTTGGTAATATAGTCATCAGCACCTGAATCCAATCCAATAACCTTGTCGTATTCACTACCCTTGGCTGTTATCATTACAACTGGTATATCACATGTTTTTCTTCCACTTTTTATGTCACCTAATATTGTCAAACCATCTTGTCCCGGTAGCATGATATCACATAAGATTAGATCTGGAATTTCATCTTCAATCCCCTTTTTAAGCTCCCCACTATCTTCAAAACCCTTAGCATCCATGCCTGCTGTAATTAAGGTATAAATCACCAAATCTCTTATATTCTTATCATCTTCAACATAATAAATCATACTACCGCTCCTTCATATTTAATTCATCATTTGACCTTTCCACTTCTATGAAGTCCTGTAATAGAAAATTCTACCCATTCTGCTATATTAGTAGCATGGTCTCCTATTCTCTCTAGGTATTTGGTCACCATTATTAGGTCAAATATCGACTCTCCCCTACCTATATTCTGAGTTTGTATGAACTCTATCAGTCTAGTTCTTACCATCTCAAAATACTTATCAATCTTATCATCTTCTGCCATCACATACCTGGTCATCTCCAAATCATTTTCTACATAGGCCTGTATACTGTGTTTGACCATGTTTTTAGTTGCCTTGGCCATAGTGTCTAATTCTTGAATATCCACAGACAAGTCATTGTTAAATGATAAAACTATATCAGCAATATCTGAAGTTTGGTCACCTATACGCTCCATATCTGTTATCATCTTAAGGGCGGAAGATATTTTCCTCAGGTCCCTAGCTACTGGTTGCTGCTGTAGCAGTAACCTAAGACACAATCTTTCTATATCTTTTTCCATCTGATCTATCTCTTCATCAGCATCTATTACCGACCTAGCCCTATCTCTATCACCATTAATCAAAGCCTGCACAACTTCAGATATAGCAATCTCACAAAGTTGACCCATATGAGTTAATTCTTCGTCTAAAAGTTTTAATTTCCTATCGAAAGAGTTTTCCCTTGTCATCTTAGCCAAACCTCCCTGTAATATAATCTTCTGTACGTTTATCTGCTGGTATAGAAAACAGTTTTTCTGTATTATTGTACTCAACCACTTGACCCATCAAAAAAAACGCTGTATTATCTGATACACGAACGGCTTGTTGCATATTGTGTGTGACCATAACTATAGTATAATCTTTTTTGAGTTCCATAACAAGTTCTTCTATTCTAGAAGTTGATATTGGGTCAAGGGCAGAAGTAGGTTCGTCCATCAGAATTATTTCAGGCTCTACTGCTAAAGCTCTGGCTATGCACAATCTCTGTTGTTGACCACCAGACATACCTAGGGCACTTTTTTTCAACCTATCCTTGCACTCATCCCATATAGCTGCATTTTTTAGTGATCTTTCAACAATTTCATCTAATTGTGATTTAGACCTTATACCATGAGTTCTTGGACCAAAGGCTATATTATCATAAATGCTCATAGGAAATGGATTGGGCTTTTGAAATACCATGCCAATCCTTTTTCTCAACAAGTTAACATCCATACCCTTATATATATCCATACCATTCAATAAGATTTCCCCATCTATCTTGCAGCCTTCAACCAAATCATTCATCCTATTTAGGGACTTTAATAGGGTTGACTTGCCACAACCACTAGGTCCGATAAAGGCTGTTATTTTATTTTTCTCTATCTCTATATTTATATTTTTCAATGCCTTAAAATCATCGTAATATAAGTTTAAATTTTTTATACTTAATATTCCCATTAACCTTTCCTTTCAAATCTATATAAGTTATCAATTTTTTGTAAATTTTCTAGCTACTAGGCTAGATAAAGTATTAATACCAACCGTTAGTATTAATATTATAACGGCTGTAGCATAAGCCTGGTTCATATACAATCCTTCACTCGCAAGTGTATACATATGAACTGCCAGTGTCCTACCCGACCTCATTATACCGTCTGGCACATTAGCTGCTGTACCTGCCGTATACATAAGGGCTGCCGTCTCACCTACTATCCTACCAACTGCCAAGATTACACCTGCCAGAATACCTGGAATTGCAGAAGGTAGTACTATTCTGAATACAGTTCTCAACTTACCAGCACCAAGACCAAAACTTGCCTCCCTATATGAGTCTGATACGGACTTTAGGGCTTCTTCTGTAGTCCTTATAATAATAGGTAGAATCATGATAGCAAGGGTAAAAGCACCTGCTAACAAGGAAAATCCCCATCCCAAAGTATCTACAAAGAACAAGAGTCCGAACAAACCATAAACTATTGATGGTATACCTGCCAGTGTTTCTGTAGTAAGTCGCACGATGTCCAAAAACTTGTTTCCCCTACTCGCATATTCCACTAAAAATATTGCTGCAAAGATACCCAAGGGAACAGCTATCAAAAGCGACAAGATGGTCATAATTATAGTATTTATAAGGGCTGGTATAAGTGATGCATTCTCTGATGTATGTTTAAAGGCAAAGATTGATGGCTCTATGTATGGAATGCCATTTATTAATATATAGGCTACTATACTCATCAAAACTACAAATGTTAAGGCTGCTGCTAATACCACCATAATCGCAACCACTAATGATTTAGGGTGATTTATATATTGCCTCAATCTTTCACCTGAATTTTTTCTATTAACCATTAACTGACCTCCTCTTTAATAGGCTGACACTGACATTGATGATTAAGATAAATATAAATAGTACTAGACCTGTTCCTATCAATGCACCCCTGTGTAGGTCAGTCGCATAACCCATCTCTATTACAATATTGCCTGTCAATGTCCTGACGCCCTTAAATAGGCCTTCTGGCATCCTTGCTTGGTTTCCGGCAACCATTATAACTGCCATTGTCTCACCAATTGCCCTGCCAATACCCAATACGATTCCTGCTACAATACCAGACTTGGCAGCCGGTAATACTACCTTAAAAATTGCCCTTTCATGTGTAGAGCCCAAGGCCAAGGCCCCTTCATAGTGGGACTTGTTGACTGACCTAATTGAAGACTCTGTAACACCAATTATAGTCGGTAAAATCATCATTCCAAGCAATATAGAGGCCACAAATATGGAACTACCATTACCTGCAGATGATATCAGGCCTATAGTCTTCAAAAATCTTGCTATCTCCCTAGTCCAAGGTACCAATACTACCAGGCCAAAGAAGCCATAGACTACTGATGGTATACCTGCTAAAAGATCTATAGCAGCCTTTAAAGGTCTGTATATTATTTTAGGACAGTACATAGCCATAAATACTGATGTCAATATAGCTACTGGAACGCCAAGCAATATTGCCCCTCCTGTTACATATACGCTTGCAACTATCATAGGGAAAATACCGAATATACCTTGATTAGGACTCCAAATACGGCCACTGATAAATTTAACAAATCCTATTTTACTGATAGCAGATATTCCATTTGCAAAGAGAAAGACACATATAAGGGCCACAGCTATGACAGAAGTCATAGCCGCTATATAAAATATTACTTTCATAAATTTTTCTTGCCAGTATCTTGCTTTCATTTATTTAACTACCTCTTCCCAACTCGTAATCTTACCAGTGTATATGTCCTTGACCTGGCTGCTAGTTAGCATATCCACGCTACTATTCTTGTTCACTATAACTGCTATTCCGTCTATTGCTATTACTTGTGCTTCTAGACCTTTTGATAATTCACTTTCCTTTAGTTCCCTTGAAGACATACCTATGTCATAGGCTCCTTCTATTGTCGATGCCATACCTGTAGTCGAATCAGTTGTCTGTAGCTCTATACTGGCATTTGCATTAACTTTTTTGTAACCCTCTATCAACTTTTCCATTACTGGAGATACTGATGAAGAACCTCCTACTGTCAACTTTCCTTCTGGCTTTTGAGACTTATACTCTTTTGCCCCATCAAGCTTTATAAAGTGGTTGTCTTCTACTATCTTCTGACCATCTTGCCCTAATATATAATTTATAAAATCTTTGGCAAGTTCATTTTTGCTATCCTTTTTAAGGGCTATATTAAAGTTTCTAGCTATTTTATAATTTCCATTTTTTACATTTTCTGCACTAGGCTCCGCTCCATCAACCTTTATGGCCTTTACTGTATCTCCTAGTGACCCCATTGATATGTAACCAATGGAATAGTCATCACCAGCAACACTAGTCATCATTACAGATGTACTATTCGTTATTTGTGCATTATTTATAGTTTTATCAACCTTCTTACCCTTGTCCTTAGTCTCTATTCCAAATAATTCCACAAAGGCACCTCTTGTACCTGAACCATCTTCACGAGATATTACTGATATTTCATTTGAACTATCCCAGGCTGACTTGTCGCTAGGTGCTCCTCCTCCACAACCAGTTGCCATAATAGAAACCATGCTCGCCATTACTAAAATTGATGCTATTTTTTTCTTCATTTTCATTTTCAAATCTCCTTTTCTAAACACATTATTCACTCTTGCAGAACATCTCTCCAAATTTCTAACTTAAGTATATATAAGAATTGTTAAATACTAGAGTTGTAGATGTTAAATATATGTAAAGAAAAAGAGAGGTCAGTCTCCTATTTCAC
The DNA here is from genome assembly GCF_000758885.1 of Peptostreptococcus sp. MV1. Lineage (GTDB taxonomy): Bacteria > Bacillota > Clostridia > Peptostreptococcales > Peptostreptococcaceae > Peptostreptococcus. The sequence continues at coordinate 56,146 of NZ_JRNB01000118.1, forward strand.
TTGAAGCGACTCCCAAGAGTTAGATTTTTAGGTCTAACTACTGGGGGCAACTCATTTTTGTTCATAGAAGATCTGACCTCTCTGTTGTTTTATATTGTTTTATATTGTTTTATGTTATTTTGTAACGTTTTATGTTTTTTATTGGTTTACACCAAATAAGATATTTTCTTCTGTTTCCTTGTCAAAGAAGTGCATCCTATTCATATCAAGAGCTAGCTTTAATGTCTGACCAGGTGTAATATCACTTCTACCGTCAAACTTGGCTATCAATTCTGTTCCCTTAAAATCAAGGTAAGCATATATTTCAGCTCCCATTAGCTCTCTGATTACTACATCGGCATCAAACTGGCTATCCTCTGACATATCAAGGAATACTTTCTCCTTATGTATATCTTCAGGTCTTATACCAATTGTAATAGTCTTACCTACATATCCCTTTTCTTCAAGGTAGGCTGCCTTACCCTTAGGTATGATGAATTTTTCACCCTTGCCTGGTAGGTTGGCTACTATGTCTTCACCTTCCTTTAGGATTTCTGCATCCATAAAGTTCATCTGGGGACTACCTATAAAGCTGGCTACGAACTTATTTACTGGATTATCATATAGAACCTTAGGCTTGTTTATCTGCTGAACTACACCGTCTTTCATTACGACTATCCTGTCACCCATTGTCATGGCCTCAGTCTGGTCGTGTGTTACATATATAAATGTAGCTCCTAGGTCCTTGTGTAGCTTTGATATCTGGGCTCTCATCTCTGTCCTCAGCTTGGCATCTAGGTTTGATAGTGGCTCATCCATCAAGAATACCTTAGGATTTCTGACAATTGACCTACCTAGGGCAACTCTCTGTCTCTGTCCACCTGATAGGGCCTTAGGCTTCCTGTCTAGTAGGTTTTCTAGCTGAAGTATCTTGGCTGCCTCCTTTACCTTCTTGTCTATTTCCTTCTTGTCCATCTTTCTTAGCTTTAGGGCGAAAGACATATTATCGTATACAGTCATATGTGGGTATAGGGCATAGTTTTGGAATACCATAGCTATATCCCTGTCCTTAGGTTCTACATCATTTACTACCCTGTCATCTATCTTTAATGTACCAGAGGTTATATCTTCTAGGCCTGCTATCATTCTTAGAGTTGTAGACTTACCACAACCTGATGGCCCTACCAATACTATAAATTCCTTGTCCTTTATGTCTATATTTACATCCTTTGCTGCCTGGAATCCATTGTCATATGATTTACATATATTTTCTAGTGTTACTGTTGCCATTTTCCTACCTCTCATTCAAAATATAAAGCAATTTTTTCTAGACTCAAGTCACCTGTAGTTTCAAGTCTAAGGTCTGCATCTACACCTATACCAACACTTCTCATATTGCAGGCCCTCATAGCTTGAACGCCTGCCTGGGAATCTTCTATACCAAATACTTGGTCTATATCTAGGCCAATTCCCCTAGCTGACTCTATAAAAATATCTGGTGCTGGCTTGCCTTTTTCTACCTTGGCTGGATCGGCTATAAAGTCTACCTGGTCAAGAAGACCCAAAATTTCTAGTATCTTAGGTGCATTCTTGGAAACCGATGCAAGCCCGATTTTCATATTCTTTTCTTTCAATTCTTTTATAAAAGCCTCTATACCTGGAAGTATATCATCTTTTGTAAGATCATCTAGAAGCTTTACGTATTCGTCGTTCTTTTTGTCTGTTAGAGTTTTTATATCGTCATCTGAATATTTATCTCTTACACTAGCATGCTCGAGTATTTTTATCAAGGAATCCCTCCTTGACACACCCTTTAGAGTTTCATTGAATTCTTCATCGATATCGATACCTATGCTCTTGGCTAAGTTTTTCCATGCTATATAGTGCAATCTTGCTGTGTCAGTTATGACACCATCCAAGTCAAATATTGCTCCTTTTATCATAAAACCACCTCAACTTGCCTAATAATTCTTTATAGCAAGGGCCTCATATGGCTTCAAGGCCACCACCTTGTCCCTTATATCCAAGTCCTTGTAGTTTGAAACCATAAGCTTATAGCTATCTAGCTTATATGCCTTGTCTAGTTCAAATTTTACCGGATTTGAACCAAAGTTTGCAATCACTAGGATACTCTTTCCGTCTATAAATCTTTCGTATGCAAAGACCTCTTTATTTTCCCTATCTATTAACCTGAAATCAGCATCTGTTATTACAGGGTCCCTATGCCTTAATTGTATCAGTTTCTTGTAATAGTAGAATATTGAGTTTTCGTCTTTTAGTGCATTTTCTACATTTATCTCTTGATATCTAGGATTTACCCTCAGCCATGGCTGGCCCTTGGTAAAGCCTGCGTGTTCTTGACTATTCCACTGCATAGGAGTTCTGGCATTATCTCTAGATATCCTGTATACAGCTTCCATAAATTTTTCCTTGGACATGACCTTCCTGTCTAGGACTAGGTCCTTGTAGGCATTTCTAATCTCTACATCCTGGTACTCTTCTATCTCATACCTACAGTTTACCATACCTATTTCCTCTCCCTGGTATATGTATGGAGTTCCCTGCATCAAGTGAAGAATTGTAGCGAACATCTTGGCACACTCTACCCTGTAGTCTGTGTCATTACCCCACCTAGAAATTACACGAGCCTGGTCGTGATTTTCCAAGTATAGGGAATTCCATCCCTTCTTGTATAGTCCATTTTGCCAAGAAGCAAATGAATCCTTAAGGTCTATCAGGTCTAGGTCTTTGATATTCCACTTGCCCATGTCTGTACCTTCTATGATATCCAACATCATATGGTCAAAGGTGAAGATCATATTTAGTTCCTTCCTGTCCTCACCACAGAACAATAGGGCATTCTCTGCATTGGAGCCTGGCGCCTCTCCAACTGTCATACAATCGTATTTAGATAGGACCTCTGAATTCATTTCCTGTATATATTCGTGTAACCTCGGTCCATTCATGTGGTATTCACCAATTACATATTCTCCAGGACCTGCTTCATAGTTTGGAAAATCGGTATACTTGGATATAGAACTGATAACATCTAGTCTCCATCCATCTACTCCCTTGTCCATCCAAAACTTCATCATGTCCCAGATTTCATTCCTAACCTTTGGATTTTCCCAATTTAGGTCCGGCTGTTTCTTTGTAAATAGGTGAAGATAGTACTCTCCTGTTTCTTCATCGTATTGCCATGCAGATCCACTGAAGAACGATCCCCAGTTGTTGATCTTGTCAGACCAAAAATAGTAGTCCCTGTAAGGATTGTCCTTTGACTTACGACTCTCTACAAACCACTTGTGCTCGTCACTTGTGTGGTTGGCTACAAGGTCCATGACTATCTTTATATTTCTATTGTGGGCTTCTTCTATTAGCTCAAACATGTCCTCTTCTGTACCGAAGCTAGACCATATCTTTCTATAGTCGCTAATATCATAGCCATTATCGTCCTGGGGTGACTCGTATACTGGACTCAACCAGATTACATCTATCCCTAGGTCTACTAGATAATCTAATTTAGATATTATACCTCTTATATCACCAAGTCCATCTCCATTTGAATCATAGAAACTTCTTGGATATATTTGGTAAACTACCGATTTTTTCCACCACTGCATATATTATCCTCGCTTTATTACTAATTTATCTTCAAGTAAGTGTTTTTTCTTGTATAGGTCTAGCTCGATTGGGCTTCCCTTTTTCAAACTAACCAATATTTCCTGCTGGCTGACATCTAAGTTTATCAACCTGCCTCTATAGTTGATGTTAAAACTATAGCCATCCCAGTCCTCTGGCAGGATTGGTGCAAATGACAGTTGTCCATCATAGGTCCTCATGCCTGCAAATCCTTGGACAATTGACAACCAAGCACCTGACATACTGGTAATATGTAGTCCGTCATCTGTGTCCTTGTTGTAGTTGTCTAGGTCTAGTCTAGCTGTCCTCTCATACATTCCAACTGCCTTTTCTTCTAGTCCAATCTCGCAAGCTAGTATAGAGTGTATACAAGCTGACAAACTCGACTCATGTACTGTCATAGGCTCATAGAATAGATAGTTATTTTTCTTTTCTTCCTCTGTATACCTATCACCAAAGTAGTAAATACCCTGGAGTACGTCAGCCTGCTTGATATAGCAAGACCTCAAAATTTTGTCCCAAGACCAGTTCTTATTTAGTGGCCTATCAGCTTGTGCTAAGGCATCTACAGGCTGCAGGTCCTTGTCAAGGAAGGTGTCATGCTGGACAAATACACCCAATTCTTCATCGTATGGATAGTACATATTGGCTACTATATCCTTCCACTGGTCTAACTCTGCCTGGCTTATTGCCATACCTTCTAGCTTGTCATTTAACCTGCTTCCCAACCTGTCTATCATGGCCAAGGTAAATTCCATGGTCCAAGCGGCTATAGTGTTGGTATACCAATTGTTGTTTACATTATTTTCGTACTCATTAGGTCCAGTTACACCATGTATCATATACTTTTGACTTCTTTGGCTGTAGTGGACCCTGTCTGCCCAGAACCTTGATATACCCACTAGGACATCTATACCGTAATCGACTATGTAGTCATAGTCACCTGTATAGTTGGCATAGTTGTATATTGCATAGGCTATTGAGCCGTTCCTGTGGATTTCTTCAAAGGTTATTTCCCACTCATTGTGGCATTCTATACCATTGAAGGTAACCATTGGATAAAGTGCTCCCTTTAGGCCCTGCATACTTGCATTGTGGTAGGCCTGAGCTAACTGGTTGTACCTGTATAATAGGAGGTTTTTAGTTACTTCCTCTGGGGCTGTAGATAGGTACATAGGTATTATATAGGCCTCCGTATCCCAGTAGGTAGCTCCTCCATATTTTTCTCCTGTGAATCCCTTCGGACCTATATTTAGTCTTAGGTCATCACCATAGTAAGTTGAGAACAGTTGGAAGATACTGTACCTAATCCCCTGCTGTAGCTTTGGCTTATTCTTTATCACTACATCGGCTATATCCCACCTCTGTCTCCACTTGTCAGTATGTCTCTCAAATAACTTGTCGTAACCTTCCTTTGATGCACTTGCCACTAGTTGGCCTGCCCTAATGGCTAGGTCTTCTTCCTTATGGTCCCTAGTAGTCGTTGTAGCTATAATCTTTTCTAGGCTAGCAGTCTGCCCCTGGCCTAGATTGCAAGATATCTTGGAAGCTACAAGCTCGTCAGCCTCTACTCCTTCGAATCTAGCTAGCTGCCTACCATCAAGAGTCAAGCTTGAAGACATATAGTTACATATAGCAAATCTCTCTACACCAAAGTTGTTTTCTATTGTCTTTGATACTAGGTAGCCAGTATTTTCGTGAGCTACCTTGTCCAAAACCTGCCAGAATTTTTCCTCATAGTTAGAGTCTTCATTCACAACATCAGCATCTATATAAGGCATAAATTCGATTACAGCATCGGAATCAAGGGCCTTTACAGAATACCTTATAGCACAGATTTCCTTTGTATCTATACTTACAAACCTGTCAACATCTATTTTGAAGGCCCTGCCAGACCTGTTTATCTTAAAGCTCCTCCTCAGAAGTCCCTTTTCCATATCAAGCTCTCTTCTGTAGGACTCAATTTCTTCAAGATTCAAGTCTAGCTCTTGACCGTCTATTCTTACATTTATTCCTATAAAATTAGGTGAATTTATCATTTTACCAAAGTATTCTGGGTAACCATTTTTCCACCAGCCTACCTTAGTCTTGTCTGGAAACCAAACACCCCCAATATAAGTACCTTGTAGAGAGTCACCTGAATACTTTTCTTCAAAGTTACCCCTCATACCCATATACTCATTAGCAAGGGACATTATGCTCTCCGAAAATCTTAGTTCATCTTTATTTAATTCATTTTCGATTACTTTAAATTCATTGTATTCGAATACCATATTCCCTCCTGATACCTAGAATCTTATTTTACTGATCCAGCTGTTATACCCTTTATAATCTGCTTCTGTGCAAGGAAGTAGAAGATAATTACCGGTATAATCGCTATAGTCAGACCAGCTAGGGCTAGATGCCACTGCTTTGTATATTCACCAAAGAAGAAGAACATCTTTAGTGGTATAGTCTCTGAGCCTAGTCTGTTGATTACCAATGATGGTAGCAAGTAGTCATTCCATATCCATATTGTATTTAGGATGGCTACTGTCACTGTGATTGGCTTTAATATTGGGAATATAATATACCAGAATACCTGGAACCTATTACAACCGTCTATTATAGCTGCCTCATCTAGTGACCTAGATACACCGTTTATTGTACCGTGATAAAGGAATATTGCCATTGATGAACCAAATCCCAAGTACAAGAACATTATTCCCGGCCTGTTTAGCATACCCAACTTACCAAAGAATGATACTAGTGGTATCATTACCGCCTGGAAAGGTATCAGCATGGCTGCAACAAAGACGAAGAATATCAGTGAACTAACCTTTGACTTAACCCTTGAAAGGGCGTAGGCTGCCATTGATGAAAATATAATTATTATTACAACACTGACAACAGTTATAATGATAGAATTTGTAAAAGTCTGTGCGAAACTCAAATTCTCTGCTGCCTGTGAATAGTTTTCAAGATGCAATCCACCAGGTAACTTTAGGGGGGATTCAAATATTTCTTTCTTAGTCTTTAGTGAGTTTGTCAACATCAAATAGAATGGACTCAACCATAGTAGACTCAACAATGTTCCGACAATACCTAGTATTATATTTTTCTTTTTTGTACTGCTCATTACATTTCTACCTCCCTCTTCTTGTTATAGTAAACCTGAGTTAGTGATATTACTGCTATTATTATAAAGAATATAAGTGCCTTTGACTGGGCATATGCCATCTTGTTTTCCAAGAAGGCTGTATTGTAGATGTTCATAGCAACCATCTGTGTAGAGTTATAAGGTGCTCCACCTGTTAATGACAAGTTCTGGTCATACAATTTGAACGAGTTTGAAAGTGTCAAGAACATACTAACTGTAAAGGCTGGTGCCACTAGTGGGAATATAATATGTCTAAATCTCTGGAAGACATTGGCCCCATCTATCTGGGCTGCCTCTATCAGGTCTTCTGGAATACCCTCTAGGTGGGCTATGTAAATTATCATTATATAACCTGACATCTGCCAAGCTGTCAATATTACCAAGCCCCAGAAGCCTGTCCTAGTAGTTGATAGCCAACCCTGTAGGGCTTCAGTTCCAACTGCCTGTCCTATTGCATCAAATCCCTGTATAAATACGAACTGCCATATAAATCCTAGGATCAAACCACCTATAAGGTTTGGCATAAAGAATACTGTCCTCATAAGGTTGCTACCCTTTATCTTCTGAGTAACAAGAAGAGCCAAGCCCAAACCTATGGCATTTATTAAAACAATTGATACTACTGCAAACTTAGTAGTAAACCAAAGTGAGTTTCTAAAACCTTCATCGCCTAGTAGCTGTATATAATTTGTGATACCCGCAAATTGAGGAGTATTAATACCATCCCAGTTTGTAAAGGAATAGTAAACACCATATAGAAGCGGGATAACTACTACCATAACTAGTGCTATTAAAACTGGTGCCAAAAACAACCAGAAAAATAGACCATTTTTACCTAACTTTTTGTTCATAATAGCCTCCTATAGCTTTTTAAAAACAAGGTGCTGACAAGTTGAAATCAACACGCAGCACCTCAATTTAATCATTTATTACTGTCTAGCCTGTTCCCAAGCCTTCTGTGAAGTCTTCACTATGTCATCCCAACTAGCTTGACCACTTACATATCTTTGTATTTCTGAGCCTAGAGTCTTCTGTCCCCAGCTTGATGGATATCCCATGAATACCCAGTTAATTGTGTTACCTTCTTTTGCATACTTGTATATTGTCTGAGCTAGTGGATCACTGATCTTAGATTCGTCAAACCCCTTATATGCTGGTATAAACTTGAACTGAGTTAGAACATATTCCTTACCCTTTTCAGAAGAGTACATCCAGTTTAAGAAGTCCTTAGCAGCCTTCTTAGTTGCATCGTCCTTAGCATTGTTTACTGCCCAGTACATTGGAACACCAACTGGTAGCTTACCTTCAGCAGCACCTTCTACTGAGATAGGTATCATACCCATATTCTTAGCTAGGTCAGAATCTATCTGTTCTACTGAATTGTATACCCAGTTACCCTGCTGAATCATAGCAACCTTACCCATTGAGAACAACTTTTCAACCTGCTGAGAGTAGTCTAAGCTTGCTGTTGGCTGTACTGAGTACTTGTTCTGCATATCAAGAACATCCTTGAACTGCTTGCCATACTTGAACTCTACATTCTTAGCTGTAAATGCCTTGTTGATATCTCCTTCAAATTCTGGAGAAAGGAACACATTTGATAGGTGAAGTCCTGTTACCCAGTCTTCCTTTGCTGGTAGAGCAAATACTGCATCTAAACCTAATTCTTTCTTCTTAGAATCTAAAGTCTTAACAGCCTCTGATAACTTAGCATAAGTATTTAGGTCTTCTGCCTTGATTCCAGCCTTTTCAAATACTGCCTTGTTGTAGATGAATCCGTAACCTTCCTGGTTGAATGGTAGACCGAATGTCTTGCCGTCAACTGTTACACCATCTAGAGTCTTTGGAAGAGCTTCCTTAGCAACTGGTACATCGCTTAGGTCTTCTAACTTAGTCTGCCAATCCTTAACATCCTGTGGACCACCAATGTTGAATATTGCTGGTTCATTTCCTGAAGAGAACTTAGACTTTAGTGCTGCACCATAGTCACCACCACCGCCTACAGTAGTAATGTTGATCTTAACATTTGGATTTTCCTTCATGTACTCTTGAGCCAACTTGTTGAACTGGTCCTTGAATTCTACCTTGAACTGGAATACATCCAACTGAACCTGGTCTCCACCAGATGACTGGCCACCGCCAGAATTTCCACAACCTGCTAGCATAGAAGTCGCCATAACTCCTACAGCAGCCAAACTTAGTAATTTTTTGAACTTCATAAAAAACCTCCTAAAAAATACTTTTAACACTTACGTTATATATTACATTTATTATAACCAAATCAATATTATAGCTGTATAACCTACTATTCTATCCTGTAGTCTACTATATCTAGCCTATCGACATCTTTTTTCTCAAGTATGTCTATAAGCTTTTCACAGCTACATTCACCTATCTTCATAGAGCCTACATCTACATTTACAATCCTGTACTTATCCTTGTTAAAACTATTAGACTCCGCTCCAAAAGCTCCAATTAATATATCTTTTTCTCTTCCTATACTAGATAAGTAATCAATAGCTCCAGAGAATATCAAAGCATCTGTAATAACTACCCCATCTATATACTGGTTGGCTAGCAAAAGTTTTTTCATAGACTCATAACCCTTTATCTTGTTAAATTCGTTTTCCTCAACCAGGTCACTACTAAAATAAAGGTTCCTCTCTTTTAATGACTGTATATAGCCATCATACCTATCAATTGTAACCATTGAGTCCCTCTTACCGCCAATGAAACCGATTTTCTTGCAACCAGCATCTGCTAGGCGATCAGTCAATTTTTTTGAAGCATCCACATTGTCAGTATCGACAGTATAAATATCATCATACTCTTCACTCTTACCTATCAAGATAAATGGGAACTTTATCTCCCTTAGGTAATTGACAGTTGAATCGCCAATCACTGACCTCATCAAGATAACACCATCCACCTTGTTGGCATTTACCAACCTCTTGATTGCATCTGTTTCATTCTTACCATTATAGGCTATCAGGGTGTCATAGCCCCTCTTACCTGCTGTCTTGGCAACTCCCCTCAGACTTTCCTGAAAAAAGGGATTCATAAAGAAATCGTCATCTGCTGGTAAAACCAATCCAACATTTTTAGATATCCTATTAGCCAGACTACGAGCAATGGCGCTTGGATGATAGTTCAACCTCTCCATAACCTCGAAAACCTTTTTCTTAGTACTATCGCTAATGTCTGGATAATTTCCGATAGCCCTAGATACAGTTGCCTTTGAGACGCCAGCTTCATCAGCCACAGTCTGCATAGTAACTTTTCTTTGCTTCTCCACTTTCGAAAAACCCCCTCACATTTGATAATACATTTAAAGTTACTAAACCGATTTCGTATTAATTTTATTAGTTACTTAACCGGTTTCGTTAACTTTATACACAATATATCACAATTGCTAACCGATTGCAAGGTGTTTTTTATAAATTTATTGAAAATTTTCATAATATAGATTATACTGGTTTTATGATTTACTAACCGATAGATTTTTTGTATTAAAAATATCTTTCGTGACCAGTCATTTATAGTTTATTTTGGAAGGGAGAAAAATGTATAAGGTACATTTTAATAGGAAAATATGAAACAATACATTTGTTTTGATGTTGGTGGTACTGGCATCAAATATGGCATAATTAAAGAAAATGGAAATATACTAGAAAAAGGAAGTATGGATTCAGAGGCTAGAACATCCGGCGGACCTGGAATAGTCAACAAGATGATAAAAAAGACTAAGGATTATTCTAGTAGATATGAACTATCTGGACTCGCTATTTCATCTCACGGCATGATAGACTCAAAAAATGGTATAGTCATGCATGCAGATGACCACCTAATACCAGGCTACTCTGGCATGAAGGTAAAGGAAATAATAGAAAGAGAAACAGGACTAACTTGTGAAATAGAAAATGATGTAAATGCTGCTGGTCTAGGTGAATTATGGCTGGGAGATGACACTGATAGCAGGCTAGTCAGTATGATTACTGTTGGTACAGGTATAGGGGCCTGCCTAATTCAGGATGGTCATTTAATAAACGGTGAATGTATGTGCGCAGGTGAAATAGGTAAAATTGTAATTCCTGGTGGAAGGTTTGAAGACCTTGCATCTGCCTATGCAATGACATCAGGTCTAGAGAAAAAGCTTGGACTAGAGTCCGATAGCCTAGATGGAAAAATGGTATTTGAAAAAATCCAAGCTGGTGACCAGGTATATATTGATGCAGTAGATGTGATGATCGACAAGCTTGCAATAGGATTGTCTACCCTTGCCTACATCTACAACCCTGGTATTATAATCCTAGGTGGCGGTATCATGGCTAGAGACGACTACTTTAGACCTAGATTAGAAACTGCCATGGCCAAATACCTGACTCCTTTGATACTAGACCATACAGAAATTAGGTTTGCTAAACTTAAGAATGATGCTGGTATGATAGGGGCTCTTAGAAATTTCTTGAATAAAAACTAAATTATTTAAATTTAACCTATTTTTATAAACACAAATGCTTACCTATGAGCAAGAATGGAATATATGATAAGATTATAATATAAATATTCTATACATATGAGAAAGGAATTCTAGTACTATGAAAATAATGTTTGTATGTCACGGAAATATATGCAGGTCTCCTATGGCTGAAGCCCTATTTCGCCACATGGTAGACCAGGAAGGCTTGAACGATAAAGTATTCATCGATTCATCAGCAACTTCCTATGAAGATATTGGCAACCCCGTCCATCCTGGCACAAGAAAGAAACTACAGGAATTCGGAATAGGTGTCGAAGGAATGTTTGCCACCAAGCTAAAAAAATCCGACTTAGATAAATTTGACTATATCTTCACTATGGACCAAAATAACATGAACAATATCAAAAGAGAGTTTGGCCCTATTGATGAATCAAAGGTCATGAAATTTATGGACCTGACTGACCATCCTAGGGATATTGCAGACCCTTGGTACACAGGTGACTTTGACCAGACCTACGATGACATCTATGAATCTTGTCTTTGTTTGATGAAACTTGTTAAAAGCAAAATTTAAAATACTAGCCTACAAAAATAGTACACAACAAATAGAGGGCACGCATTCCACACACATTGTACCTACCCCCCCAAAAAAAAGTTAGACCTAAAAATCTAAAATTTGGGAAGTCGGTTCACATGAAAATAAATGCATACCCTCTATTTTTTACTATACTAGCTTTAGTTAAGTCAATTCCTTAAAGCTTTCATCAATAACTTGACCACTGACCATGATAAATCTTATGCTAAATTTCTTGATTTTTTCATATACTTAAATACACTTAAAACTACCACAGATAAGTCGACTAATGGTATTGTCAACCAAATTCCATTTATACCTACTAGCATTGGAAGTAAAAATATAACTGGAACAAAAAGTATTATCTGCCTTAACATAACTAACAAGCCAGCAGTCTTTCCATCTCCAATCGACTGGAAAAATGTCAAGACCATTATCATTAGACCATAAAGTATAAATACACTGTAGAGCATCCTAAAAGCCGGTATACCCATTGCTAGAGTCATTTCCTTAATCCCAAATGCCATCAGCACATTTTTAGTTAAAATTTCTGACGGTATCCAAAATATTCCAGCCAAAACAAAGGAACCCAATGTAAATACCTTAAAAATTGACCTGACCCTATCAAAATTACCTGCTCCATAATTAGCACCTATAGCAGGCTGTAGCCCCTGACTCATACCCCAAATTGGTATAAAAGAGAAGGACAAAACCCTAAGAACAACAGCCATAATCGCCGCAGCCTGGTCCCCTCCATATTTAAAGGCTTGGCTATATAGTAGACTCTGCTGGATTATAGTCAATACCTGCATCAGCATGGCTGAAACTCCTACACAAAATACCTCTTTCGATATAGTCTGCTCATTTCGTATACCCCTTATTTTCACGGTCTCGCTCTTGACCTTAAAGTAATATATTGTTACCAATCCCTGGATTACCTGGGCTGTAACAGTTGCTACAGCAGCACCTTCAACACCATACTCACCCATACTAATCATCAAAATCGGGTCCAAGACAATATTTATAAGAGCTCCAGCTCCCATAATCATCATAGCCCTTTTCATCAAACCTTCACCACGCATTACCATATTGGCAGCCTGGGTAAAATTAACAAATATAGAACCTATAAAAATTATCCTTAAATACCTACTCGCATAGTTAAGTATGTCACCACTAGCACCGACAAGAGCTAACATCTTTTCACAAAATACTATACCCACTATAGTAATTATCGTTGAAAATAATATCACCCAAAATGACAGATTAGCCATTATTTTGTCGATAGTCGACCTATCCCTCTTACCAAGTGCCCTTGATAAAACTGAAGCCGAACCTACACCAATCAAGGTTGATACACCCGTATTAAAATAGGTAAAGGGCATGGCTATACCAACAGCTGTCATCTCCTTCTGACCTAGTATCTGACCAGCAAAAATACCGTCCATCAAAGGATATAAACCTATCACAATCATCCCCAATATAGCTGGAACTGATAGCTTTACCATGATATCAATCGGTCTCATGCTCAATAATTCTTCGCTATTTTTATTCATCACTAACTACCTTTCTAGTCACCTATTCATTCTTTCTCAGTAGCGATAAAAACATATCCTCAAGTAGATATCTTTTTCTAATAAAACTCTCTCTGACACCAAGTAGACCACATGCAAGTATAATTGAGTTAATTATATCCGTCAAATAGTCGCAAAAATCTCTTGATAGTGGCTTGTATCCCACCCTCACCAAAATAGATTGTAACTTTTCCATATTTGTGTCCTTGATTTCACTATATAGCCTTCTCAATTCTTCATTTTCCTGAATTTCCTGCAAAAACATCACATAAATTGGCATATATTCATTGTCATCAAGACACTTATCTACAATAATTTTAGCCATAAGTTCATTAGTTAGATTTCCAGATTCTTCTTCCATCCTTTTGTTCATCAGGTCAAACCTGTACTCACAACCCAAAATCATGACATCATATAATATTTCTGATGTTTTTTTGTAGTGATGATATAGACCACCAATTGACAGACCACTTGCCTTTACAATATCCTGCATAGTCGTGTTCTTGTATCCCTTTTCTAGAAATATTTCCATCGCCTTGACTTGTATTTCTTTTTTTCTTTCTTCACTAGTTAATCTTTTTCTCATAGAGGCCTCCTTACCGATACTATCATCGGTAGCTATATTATACTACTTATTTTAATATTTGGCAATAATAAATACTATCATTTATAAAAAAGTGCAGAATCACACCTATGATTCTGCACTTAAACAATCTGGTCGTCATCACTATTCCAACAACCAGTCAATCAAATTTACAACCCTTATACCCTCATAATTTCCTCTTGTATACCTATCCAGGCTAAGAACTATTTTTTCATAATTGTCCGCTATTGACTTGAGTGGTCTCATCTCTCTATCAAATGTTGCTTGTTCAACCATACTAGCGGTAACTTGATAATAAACCACTTCATCATTTTTCCTAGCAACAAAATCAACCTCAGTACTTCTAAGCTTGCCTATATTTACACGATACCCTCTTCTTAATAATTCAAAATACACTATATTCTCTATAGAAAATCCCAAATCATAATTTTTCCTTGGCAATATATAATTCCTCAAGCCCAAATCTACAATATAAAATTTCCTATTTTGCTTTAATACTTCCTTGCCCACGATATCAAAACGCTCAACTGGATAAAAAACAAACGATTCACACAAGGCATTCAGGTAGTCATCAACTGTATTGGCCGACACTTTACGACCATTAGAAATCAAATAATTAGTAATACTTCTGACACTTACAGGACTACCAATCACACTAGACATATATTTGGCTATCATCTTTAAAAGAGCTATATCATTAATCTTACTATTTTTGGATTTACTTACCCTTCTAAACTGTCTCTCCTCAATATCCCTAACTATAACTGTATTGTAAATTCCTTCAATATATATATCAAATAAGTCGGAATCAGATCCAAGCATAGTTAGATTCAGTCATATTATATAAATTTGAATATCACCCCTAAAACACTATTCCACTACCATAGTCTTTCAAGCCACCAGTCCCCAGTGACACTACCTTCTTGCCATGCGCCTCTATAAACTGCCTGATCATCCCACCATCAGGGTGGCTATCTAGGTCACCAAAAAAACCAATTCTTGCCTGACCCAAGTCACAACTTGCCCCACCTATAAAACCATAATCCATTCCAACTAGGTCAATGTGGCCTGGTCTTATCTTCAAGACATGGAGTCCCCTTTCATTCAAAATCCTGTAGAGTCCCTCGTCTGCTGTTATTACTGCATCCTCACTTACCTGACAGATGGAACAGTTTGCATACCCTTGCTTTACATCGATTATTTCTAAATTTTCCTTTTCTTCAAGCAGGTCTATGAGTCTTGGCTCCATTGATTCAAGTCGACCTATTGCATATCTTCCTGTAAAGGCTATGTTTAGGGCTACATCATGAGGATATTTTTTCCCTAGACTTTTTGTACCTTGAATCAACCTATATTTGCGGTTGGTAGCCAGATTCAATTTTTCACCTAGAATATTGAGATAGTAATCATATGATTCTTTTGAACACACAAAAGTTGACCCATCAAAAAATATTGACAGGTCAACGTGTCCTCTTAAACCTTCATAGAGCTGACTCTGGTCATATGAATCATATATTTCAAATCCCAATACTTCTAGACTATCCCTTATTTCTTTATCCATCCTATAATCTACTATAATATTCATAAAACTAGTCATTGTCCTTATTATTTTCTTTTTCTATATATTCCTTGAATGATATTTCATCATCATTTTTTTCGATTTCCTTGACATCCATCTGAAGCTTTTCTATCCTGTTTTTGTCAAGAGATATTACCTTGACCTTGATGGATTCATCTAACTGGATTTCCTGACCCTCTTCTGGTAGACCATTGATATAGCCCATTACATATCCACCTATGGAGTCAAACTCATCTGATTCTAATTCATTGTAGAGGTACTCATTGACATCTGTCAACTTGGTACCACCATCTACTAGGTACTTGTTTTCAGCTATCTTTACGATTTCTTCTTTATCCTCATCGTATTCATCTTCTATATCTCCTACCAAGACTTCTACTAGGTCCTCTATAGTCAGGAGTCCTGATGTACCACCATATTCATCTAGGACAATAGCTATCTGTGTCTTGGCAAGCTTCATTTCTTCCAATAACTGGGATATCTTCTTGAATTCATAGGTAAAGAAGGCCTCTCTCATATAGTTTTCTACGTTGAAATTTTCCTCTTCCTCGTCTGTCAAAAATACTATATCTTTTATATTTAAGATACCGATTATATCGTCCACACTCTCCCTGTAGACTGGCATCCTGCTAAACTTTTCTTCTCTGAATACTTCCAAGACATCTTCATAGCTTGAATCTACATTTATAGTGACCATGTCAATCCTCTGAACCATGGCATCATCAGCCTTCATATCACCAAATTCAAAGACATTGTTGATTATATCTCTTTCCTCATGCTCCAAGACACCCTCTTCATGGCTGACATTAACCATTATTTTTAGGTCTTCCTCAGTTACCAGTGACTTTGGGTCGTCATCTTCTATCCTAAATATCTTGAATATCACGACAGTCACTATATTTATAATGAATACAAATGGTGTCAGAACTATTATTACTAGCCTTAGTATTTTGGCAAAGGCTAGGGAAACCCTCTCCTTATTGTTGGCTGCAAGAGTCTTTGGAGTCACTTCACCAAATACTAATACTATGACCGTCATGACCAAGGTAGCCATGGCTATACCCTGATTGCCAAATATACTCATAAACAGAGATGTAGATATGGATGTGGCAGCTATATTCACTACATTGTTGCCTACTAGAATTGAGCTCAACAATTTTTTAGGCTGGTCTATTAAATTTTCCAATACACTGGCGCCCTTGACGCCATTTTCCCTTAGGTGCCTAATCCTCACCTTGCTAACTGACATTACTGCTGTCTCAGATGCAGAAAAAAATGCTGATATTATTACTAACCCTATTAAAACTACAACCTGAATCCATAAACTACCAGAATCCAATAAAACCACTCTCCTATTATCGAAATTTATCTTGATTTCATTATAACATAATTATTTTTATTTTACCATGAAAGCTTGACTTTAGAAGATGATTCTATCTCATCAAACTCCACCTCTAGCCTGACTGGTATCATATTTTTAAGCTCTTCCACATGACTGATTATACCCACACTCATATTTTGTCCCTGGAGCTTTTCTAATGAATTCATGACTGTATCCAGTAGGTCCCTATCAAGGCTTCCAAATCCTTCATCCAAGAAAAAGAATTCTAGTGGAGCAGACCCCTTTAATTGTATCTGTGAAGACAAGGCTAGGGCTAGGGCTAGGGATGTAAGGAAGTTTTCTCCCCCTGACAGGGTATCTGCTGACCTTCTCAATCCTCCCTTGTAGTTATCCCTGATGACAAAGGCATAGTCTCCATCTATTTCCAGGGCATACCTGCCATTTGTGATTAGGTCCAACCTCTGCGATGCATCATGCACTATATTCTGTAGGTATATCTGGGCCAAGTACTCTACAAACTTATTTCCCCTTAGGAGCTTTTCAAGTTCTAAAATTGAGTCCATACTGGCCTGGTAGCCTGCAAGATCTTTTTTAAAGCTAGCTACAAGGTCTAAGTCTTGTCCCATTTTTTTATACTGATAGCTGAACCTTGACAGCTTATCCTTCAAGTGGTCGACAACTTCTGTGAGCTTTTTGCATATCTCCTCTTGTTGAACTAACTGAGCTTCATCTAACGACCTACCGCCTAGACTCTCTGACAATAGTTTTATAGAATGACTCGTCTCCAATACTTTTTTGTCATAATCTTCTACTTGAGCTAGGGCTTGGTCGTAGTCATCCCTAGTCAAGGACTCTTCCCTTATCCTATCTATATCCTTGAATTCTTGTCTGGACAAGATAGTTGCCTTCATTCCTTGGGCTACTTCCCGGTCTTTAGATAGTTCATTGTAGGCTTGGGTGATTACCCTTTCTTTTGACTTTAGGTCTTCTAGCTTGTCTATTTGAGCCTGAATATTCCTGCTTAAACTGTCAAAGGCCTCTTCCTTCTTTTGCATATCTTGGTAGACTTCCTCCAAGCTATCTACTCCTAGACCTAATTTTAGGGGACTTAGCCTGCTATCAATATTTTCTATAGACTCATCAAGCCCACTTATATTTGACTTATATACCCCTATCCTGCTTTTTCTTGATTCTAGGTCTATTGTAAGATTATTTATATCTTTTTCTATTTCAAGTTTGTCCCTATGAACCTGATCTTTTTCCTTGTTTAATTTAGCTATTTCCCTTTCCTTTAAACTCTTTAGAGACCTTTCCCTGTCCAATTGGTCTTTGGAGGACTTATAGACTGACCTTATTTCTCCTAAGTCCTTCTTGCCTAAGTCATCTTCTAAGACCTTTATCTCCTCTTCTTCAAGTGATAGTTGAACTTCCAGCTTACCCAGCTTTAACCTCATCTGATCTCTATGGTCAATCAACTTTTCCAAGTTTACTTGCGCCTGGTCAATCTTCATCTTGTAGGCATCTAGGTCTATATCATACATTGCCTGATAATCAAGGCTGACTATTTTAGAGCCACAGACTGGGCAGGCTTGCCCCTGGTGGTCATGATCTAGTAGGATGCTTTTAAGGTCTTTTGCCAGATCTTGAATCCTGACCTGGGTATTTTCCTTGATCATATTATCAAGACCTAATTTTTGGTCTTTTATTTCTTTTTCGAGTAGTTCTAGACTTTTCTTTAATTTAGCTATTTCTTCTTGCCTTAGACTTGACTTGTCTTTTAAAAGCTTGTATTTTGCCTCATTTTCCTCATATTTGGACAGACTTGAGGCTAGCTCATGCAGGCTAGTATTCATCTCCATTAGCTGGTCATCACTTACTAGCTGAATTTTTTCTTCCTCGATTATTGCATCAATTATATTACCGATTTGTTCTTCTATTTTATCTAATTCTTCCCGCTTGACCTCTAGGGATTTTTCTATACTTTTGCTAGTGGTTAGGTCTTTGGATACCAGAGCTTCCTGTTTGGCCTTGTCCTCTTCTTGCTGATTTTTAGATACTTCCAGCTGGTAGGCTTCTCTTAACCTATTCTTATAGTCGCTATCTTGCCTCATGTCTTTAATCTTGCTTTCTAGCTGGCCTAATATATCAGATTCCCTAGCCATGTCTTCATCAAGCTTCTTCTTATTTTTGTCTGCTAGGTTGAGTTCTTGATTTATTTTAACTAGTTGGGCATCTAAATCTTCTATTTTTTTGATATCCGCTTCCAAGCCAAAGTAGGTCCTACTAGTTTCCAACCTAGATCTTAGAAACTCCATTTCTTCTCTTTGACTAGATAAGTTTTTTTCTATTAAATCTAACTTGGCCTTGTCAGACATTAATTTATAAACTTCCCTGTATTCTTCATAGAGCTTGTCCGCCTCTGTTAGACTATTTTTGCTAGAAGCTAGTTCATTATTCACGTCTTTTATATTTTCTTCCAGGTCCTTGTAGGCTTGAGCGGTCACATCTGGATATTCTGCCAGCTTGGCCTGGACTATATTTATCTGGTCATTTACTGACTTCTTATTCCTGGCGAGTGATATATTTAAATCTGTCCCATATTCTTCTAGGTTGAATATCCTCTCCAGCATATTTCTCCTGTCCTTGCCAGTAAGGGATAGGAACTCTCCAAACCTTCCCTGGGGCAATACTACTGACTTTAAAAAGTCGCTCTCTTCTAGTCCCAATATAGATTTTATCTGGCTGTTTACCTCTCCAACCTTGTCTGCTAGTACCTCGTATTCACCACTAGCATCCATTGACATTAGCCTTACATAGTCACTAACTGCTGAAGTCTTACCTGACTTTTCCTTTTTCTTGAACCTCCTAGTAACCATGTATCTAGCCCTATCTGAACCTAGTCCCAGTTCAAAGGTATAGAATATACTGGCCTTGTCCCTGTTGGAATTGATAAATTCCTTGGTCCCCCTAGCTATATTGCCATAAAGAGCCAGGGTCATGGCATCCAATATGGTAGACTTACCGGACCCCGTCTTGCCAAATATGCCAAATATACCCCTGGATGTCAGTGTCTCAAAGTCTATAACCTGCTTGGAAGCATAGCTGTTTATCCCATCAATTTCTAGTCTAATTGGTTTCATTGTCCATGCCCTCCTTGCTGATTAATTTATTGAAGAGGTCGACAAGTTCTTGTCTTGGATTCTTGCCATCATTTTCTCCCTTGTAAAAGTCAACAAAGTACTCACTAATACTGGCCCTATTTATATCTATCATCTCTCTTTTCACCCATGCCTGGTCGCCCTTCAAAACTGGCTTTATCTCAATTATATTTTTTATTAATTTCTTCATCTGCCTAATACTCTCAAGGTCAATGCTATCCTTGGTCTCTATCTCAAAATAGGCAAATATATCCTGGCCTGACCTCTCCTGGCATATTTCCATTGCATCATCTAGGCCAGAAGTCTTAAATAGGCATATAGGCCTGTAATTATCTAGCAAAATCTGGCTAACATCAGGCTCCTGACCTGGCTCCAGGTCTACTAGGTAGACTGATTTGGATGATGTCCTTTCGTTTTTGCTGTACTGGATTGGTGACCCTGAATAGTAGGCCCTGTATTCCTTGGATATCCTCTGCGGCTTATGAATATGTCCAAGTGCGGTGTACTGGGACCTGGCTGGTAGGTCTGATTTTTCAACCAAGAGACTGCCTCCAAGCTCTATCCTACGCTCAGAATCAGATATAGCCGAACCAACAACAAATATATGGCTAAGGGCTATATTGATTTCATCATCCCTATATAGGCCTTCCAAATCCCTAAATATCCTGCCTATTTTTTTCGAATATGTTTCCTGCATCTCACCTATATCGTCAGTCTGGTCATAGGCATCATTTAACCTCTTTTCACTTGGGTAGGGCAGGCTGATTATATTGATTTTTTGTCCCCTTACAGCTAGTTTAGTAAAACCTGGTCTCGCATGGTCTATAGAAAATCCCTTGTAATCCCCTTCTTTAGCCTGGCTCCTTGGGTAACCCAATATGGTAATTCCCAGGCTTTCCACTAGGGGTTTGACTGATTCTAGCCTATCTGGATTGTCGTGGTTGCCGGCAATTATAAATATAGGCCTCTCTCCACCCTTGGCCAGTCTTTCTATAGTCCTATAAAATAGGGACTCAGCACTTGATGGGGGATTGTAGCTGTCGTATATATCACCAGCTACTAGGACCAGGTCTACCTGGTTTGCTTCCACAATATTTATCAGGTTGTCGCAAAATTTGACCTGTTCATCATGTCTATCATGGCCTTCTAGGGTTTTTCCAAGATGCCAGTCTGACGTATGAAGAATCCTCATAAAAACCTCCCTTCTATTAGTAAGAAACTAAATCTCCCCTACTAAATAGGTATATATGTTTTTCCTTTACCTTCTTACCCGAAATATCCTCAAGTGCTCTTGCATAAAGGTCTAACTGTGGCCTATACCTTGCCACTACCTGGTCGTAGTTATCTTGGTTGACATAGTCTGTCTTGTAGTCTAGCAAGACCAAGTCACCATCCTGGTCTTCGAAAAATGCGTCTACTATACCTACCAACATCATCCTTTCACTCTCATCTATTCCTTCATCCCTGTATATCTGGGCTACTCCTATATTGTAGTCAATAGCAGTCTCCCTGTGTAGAAGCCCCAGACTATCTGCCTGACTCATCCTGGCAAAGATTGAAGTCTTGACAAAGTCTCTTATCCACTTCCTATTCACTGTATCCAGTTCTTCTTGCCTTAGTATATTCTTGGCAACCAAGGCCTCTAGGTCAGCCTCTAACTTATTCTCCACAGCCTCAACATTATGGCTTATCTTGGCCAATCCTTGGAAATCCAATAATTCCATAACTAGGTGGAAGATAGTTCCCTTTTCTGCTGAGCTGTAGGATATTTTCTTTTTAGAAGTATGCATAAAGGCTGGCGTCTTTAGGTCTGGTATCTGCCTCTTCATATACATACTCTCGTGCATATCTTGGTCATCTGCCTCCAGTATTTTTTTTACCTCTGACACTGATATACTAGCTGGCTTGAGAGCGCTGGCCTGGTAGTCGTAAGGTTTAATGACTAACTTATTACCCGCTTTCTCATGACCACTAGTCTTGACCTTTTTATTTTCAATATCTGCATCCAAGTCACTTTTCTCCTTATCAGGCTCTTTTCTATCGGCTTCAGCTTTATCATATATAACTTCAGGCACCTCATCTCTAGCTTCAAAATTCTTGAGTCTCTTAAAGGCTGATAACTTGTCTTCAAGATTTACTATCCATTGGCAATCCTTGTAACCCAAATAGTCACATTCATGACCACTTGCATCAAGGGCCTTGCCCCTGACCTCAAGGTTGGCTATAGACATCATAATCCAGTCTAGATAGTTGCTACTTTTTAGTATCTCAAGGCTATCTATATCTCCATCCTGGTTCTTAATCACAGACTTCCAGGCATCTAACTTATTATCGTAATCGTCCACACTAGCAAAGAAAATTAACTTTTCCTTGGCCCTGGTCATGGCAACATAGAGTAGCCTCATTTCCTCAGCTAATTGTTCTAGCCTCTTCTTTTGGTCTATATATTTCTTGGCCAGGCTTGGGAACCTAATCCTCCTAGTCTTGTCTATTATTTCCGGTCCATAACCTAGGTCTTGGTGGAGTGACAACCTATAGTCGCTGGACCTAAAATTAAACTTACCATCTGCATTGGCCACTATTACCACAGGAAATTCCAGCCCCTTACTCTTGTGGATAGACATCAATCTTACCACATTGGCATCCTCTGAGACCTCCTTGGCCTCACCAAAGTCAGCCCCCCTAGTCTTGACCCTATCTAAGTAGTTTACAAAGTTAAATAGTCCCTTGAAGGAAGACTTTTCAAACTTCCTAGCCCTCTCAAAAAATAGCATCAGGTTGTTTTGCCTGTGCTGGCCCATTTCCAAGCCACCAACATAAGCATAATAGCCCGTTGCCTTGAGCAAATACCATATAAACTCATCAAGTGGCATTAGGATGGATTTCTTCCTATAATCCTCTAGCTGGTCCATAAAGGATATGACCCTAGTCCTCAGGTCTTGGTAGTCCTCTCCCAAGTTCACTAAGTTTTCTTGGTCCATACTATATAACTTGTCCAAGAGTCCGTAGATATCAAGGTCTTTGTCTAGAAGCCTCAAAAGGGCAAAGTCTCTAGGCTCAAAGCCATATATTGGCGACCTCATTACAGATAGAAGGCATATATCCTGCCTAGGATTGTCTATTATCCTGAGTAGGTTTTCAAATATGCTGACCTCAATAGTAGAGAAATAGTCCCCACCCAGGTCCGAATAAAGAGGTATAGCAAATTGGCCAAATACATCTTCTATATCGTCTAACTTGGACCTTGGCGACCTTACTAAGACTACTATATCCCTGTAGTCCAACTGCCTATATTTGTCTATTTTTTTGTCAAATATCAAATATGGTTTATCCTTGTTATTGACTATATCATAAATATATGCCCCCATAGCCTGACACTGGGACCTAAAGGCCGATACAATCCTAAATTCTTCCTCTTCAACTGGCTCTAGGTCCATATCCTCATCCTTGTATTTCTTGTCGACAAGCCTGACTTCTACAGGACCAGCTAGGTTATAGCTTTCAACTGTAACTTCCTTAAAAATAGCACCAGGATTCAACCTTTCTTCCTCAGTATAGTCAAGTTCTCCTGTGTCTTGCCTCATTATAGACATAAATACATGGTTGCAGGCCTCTAGGACCTGACTCCTACTCCTAAAGTTGTTGTACAGAAGTATCTTTCTTCCGTCGTCTACTGGTCCCTGGCTAATCCTGTAGCTCATATATTTTTTCATAAAGATCTCTGGCATGGCCTGTCTAAACCTATATATACTCTGCTTGACATCCCCGACCATAAACCTATTTCCTGGCTTGTCCCTTGAAATAGTCGAAAGAATTAATTCCTGAACCATGTTACTATCCTGGTATTCATCTATAAACACCTCTTCATATAGGTCCCTATAGGCTAGACCAATCTTGCTAGGTCCCACCTGGCCATTTGACATTTCAGTTAGAATATCTAGGGCTGTATGCTCTGTATCTGCAAAGTCAATCAGGCCCAAGGCCTTCTTCTTTATCCTGTAGGCCTGCCTAAAGGTCTTGGTTAGGTCTGACAGGGCCCTCATATATGGATATGCCAGGTCTAGCTCCACCCTCACATCATCCATGCTAATATACAGCTTGCCTAGACTCATATTGATTGTCTTTAAGGCTTCACCTGCTACTTCCTTTATTTTTTTATAGTCTTCCTTTACATAATCATCTGCCTTGGAAGATATCCTGAAATTCTTTATCTTGGCTTGTCCAGTCCTATATAGATCTATGACTTCCTTTAGTTTAACAAGGTCTAAATCAGTAAGACCAGACTCCAAATCACCTTCAGTTTTATTATCTGACTCGCTAGTTAAGTTGTGAATACCATCCTTTGATATTGAATCAGATGTAAAACAGTCTAAAATTGGTCTGATATAGGCACAGTGATTCATCAAAAAATCCCTGTATTTCACTAGGTCTTCATAGCCATCAAGCCTATCGATAGCTTGTTCAAGCCTATATACAGATGAAGCCAATAATTTGACTTCATGAAATAGAATAGGACCTAAATAAGACTCAAAAATCTCCTTATCATCCTTATCTTTAGTATTAAATCTCTCAGCTGCCTCGTCCAGCCAAAGGTCTGGATAGGCTGAAGAGTCTACAAAGTTATTTAACATCAAGACTATATCCATCAGGGGTTTGTCATCATTTCTAGCCGAATAAATATCTACCAGTCTCAAAAATCCCTCATTTTTTTCATCATAAAGGTCTTCAAAAAGGTCTTCTATTAGGTCTTTTTTTATCATCTCAACCTCTACAGGATCACCTATCCTGACATTTGGGTCAAGGTCAGTTGCATGAAAGTTATCTCTCACAAGACGTCCACAAAATGAGTTTATAGTTGTAATATCCGCCCTGTTTAATAGTAGCATCTGCCTCTGTAGGTGGTCGCTATCTGGGTCTTTTTCAAGAGCTTCTTCTAGGGCCAAGCCCACCCTTTCCTTCATCTCATTGGCAGCAGCATTGGTAAAGGTGACCACTAATAACTTGTCTATATCTATAGGCTTGTCCTTATCGGTAACTAGCCTTATTATCCTCTCTATAAGGACAGCTGTCTTTCCCGAACCAGCTGCAGCAGCCACTAGGAGGTTTGACCCCCTATGGTCTATTACACTTGCCTGGTCTCTTGTCCACTTAGTCGCCACTAGTTACCACCCCTTTCTCATTATTATTCAAGGCTTCCTCACCATTATTCTTAAATACTTCTTCATCCGTCTGTCTTTTCATTGCTTCTTCATTCTTTTTTGCCAGCACTTCCACTATTTGACTATAACGGCCTGACGCAGCTTTGTTGTCGCCCTTATCCTTCTTAGGTTTCTTGTCAACTGGTATATCTACAACCCTGTAGGCATTAGTCCTCATGGCTGGGTCAAATTGGCAAACAGACCTGTATTCACAGTATGCACAACCATTGGATTCTCCTATCCTATATGGGCTAATATCAATCCTACCACCATATATGTCCTGACATATCTCTCTTGACTTATTCATTACGAAGGTCCTTACAGTATCAAATTCCTCTGGTGACATACTAGTTGTACGACTCTCATAAACAAGTCCATCTTTTTTCAGGGTGACCTTCATTATATCTGAAGCGCCTCCAGCTACTAGGTCCCTATCCAGATGTTCCAATATATCGTAGTCTTTTACTACTAGGCCACTAAATTTATTATCCTGTAATAGTTTTAGGTCTCTTTCACTATCGGATATGGCCACACCATCTCCCAGTCCTTCCAAACTTAGGTCACTATTGGCTAGGTTGGAATAAAGTATGGCTGCTGGCTCTAGCCTACCCGACTTGTCAGCCCTTAAGACTGCATTCATATACATAAACAACTGAAGTTGTAGACCTCCATATAGCCTGGTCATGTCTATATCTCTACCTGAAGACTTGTAGTCAATTACTCTTACAAATTCCCTATTACCATCCAGGCAAGTATCCAGCCTATCAATCTTTCCTATAATATTTACCCTTCTTCCTCCATCCAGGTCTAACCTAAGTGGTGGATAGGCAGCATTAAAGCCAAATTCCAACTCAAAACCCCTAGGTTCAAAATCACCCTTATTTATCTGCTTGGACATATTGTCTATGGCATCCACCAATGACCTATTCAACCTACCGTAAAGGTACCTGTATTTTTCTGAACTATCCAATATATATCCCTGCCTAGACTTTACTAGGTACTCAGAAATACTTGCGACTGCCCCAGCAATATAGTCCTTGTCTATATCCTTCCAAGTCAAAGAGTCCTTGGCCAAGGACTTGGAAAAGTCATCGAGTATCTTGTGGGAATATATACCTGAATCCATTGGAGAAAACTCATTCACAGGCCTCTCCTTGGCATCTAGCCCATACCTCATAAAATATGAAAAAGGACATGATGCGTATTTTTCAATCCTCGATACACTAAAAACTCCGCCACCATAAAGACTCTTGGCTAGATCTAGACCTAGACTAGGGACCTTGTTATCATAACTTTCACTGGACATACTCATTTTTTCTGTCATATCTTTTTCTTCTTCACCGACTAGCTGGTCATATATATAACTAGTATCTAGGTTTGACTCTAGGAAATTTTCAATCCTTATCTTTGGGAATATCTTTGTAATCTTTTTTACCAGGCTAGACATCCTAAGTGCCTTGCCTTCAAAGTCTGACACCGGATATGTAAGAATCAACCTCTCTCTGGCCAAGCCCATAGCTCTGTATACCAAGAAAAGTTCATCGAAGGTCTTGGATATTATATCAGAATCAAATCTTATACCCATTTGACCTATCTTTTCCTTATCTCTATCATTTATCAGGGTCTGGTCACCTATCGTCTTAGGAAATACTCCATCATTTACACCCATCAGGATTAGGACCCTTGTATCTGGATTTTTCATCCTGTCTACACTAGTGACAAATACCTGGTCTCGTGATGGCGGTATTAGGCCTAGTTCAAAACCATCCAAGTCAGCCTCCATCAGCCTCATAAACCTCTCTATCCCTATCCTTTCGTCCCCCAAAAATTCAACCATCTCATCCAATACATCTATAAAGATGTTCCACACTTGTGAATATTCCTTGGCCTTGTAGTAGTCTTCTTCCTCTTTAAAGGCTTCTATCAATTTATTTATCCTATCAGGAAGCCCTATATCTAGGGAAAATTCATAAAGATATGAGGAAATCTCTCTGACTGTATTCTTACCCTTGAGCTTGTCGTGCAGGTTTTTTACAGGTTCCATAGCCCTTTGCCTGATGTCATTAATTATGCTCATATCTATTTCAGAATCATCATCTATATTGTGAACTAGGGGTCTATCCCAGTCTTTAAACCACCTTGTCCCCCTTATACCATTTGCAATTACATAGTTTTCTAGAAGACTAACATCACTTGCCCCTATACCAAGCAGGCCACTCTTTAAGTATGTAAATACAGACTTGTAGGAGTAGTTTTCCTTTTTCATATTCAATATCGATGTCAGCAAGACCAGTATAGGATTAGTTTTTGCCCCTAACTTTTGGTCCAAGAAATATGAAAGTTTGTAATCTTTAAATATTGCCCTGACCAAGTAGGCATAGGAATCTAGGTCTCTTGTAGCCACTGTTATTTCCCTATACCTATAGCCCTTTTGGACTAATTCTACTATCTTGGCAGCCACATACTCTACTTCCTTGTATATGTTTTCAAACTCCAAGATATCTATATTATCTACATCCTTGTCATATTGCTTAGGTCTGTAGAGATTTATATTCTTCTCTAAATAGGCTAGCTCACTCGATGAATAGTAGTTCTCGCTAGAAATATCTATATCTTTTAATCTCTTTAAGCCTTGTTTCCTGCATATATCATTAATTGTAAGATAGGTAATATGGGTCTTTGAAAAAACACTTCTTACCTCTAACTTTGAACCTAGGTCCAGTAGGAGAGATACATAAGTATTTTTAGCTAAGGCTATTAGGCTTTCTATCAGGTCATACTGGACAGGCGTAAAACCTGTAAATTCATCTATAAATATACTGGCCTCTCTAATGTCATCGTAAGCAGTCAGTTTTTTTGAAAACAATTTGATCCAATCTTCTGTATCTATATAGTCTTCTTCCATCAGTTTCGTGTAGGAAGAATAAATCTTGCTTATATCCTCTAGCTTGACCTTCAAGGCTTCATCTTTGGTTTTTACAGCCATGTCTTCAAGCTCTTCTAGGCCTATCTTATTCTGTTTCAATTCAATCAAGGCGTCCTTTACCATATCCACTAGACCAGTCGAATCTTGTGGCATCTTCAATGTCTTGAGTTCCTTAGAAACTGACTCAATTGCCCTGTAAGTAAGCATACCCCTAGCACTTGAACTTAGCTTTTTCTCCTTCAAGCCACCGACCTTGGTAAATACCATATTGGACAGGGTAGACATACTAACCACCCTTATCCTCAGATCTGGATCCCTGTCCTCCAAAAGTCTCAAACTGAGTTTTTTCTCCATCTCAAATGTATACTTCTCTGGCACTAGTATAAATATCGGCCCCTTAGACCCTGACCTGGCCTCTTTGAAGCAAAGGTCTAAAATGGCCTGGCTCCTGTCAGAACCAATCCTACCCCTAATAAATCCTACTCCCATTTTATACCTCCTCTATACTCAATGACCTTATCTCGTCAATAGTCGAATATATCATATGTCTATTTGCCTCATGCTTGTCCTCTGAGTACTCAATTATTACATGGTTGTCCATAGCAGGCTGGTAATAGTGCATACTGATATCACTACATCCTAGTTCCAGTCCTACCGACTCCTTGCATACGTACATATATACTCTTGTCTGCATCCTATTTTCTGCATAGTTTTTTTCTATCTTCCTCTTCTCCGTCTTCCAGTCCCATATATGAAGCCCAACCAAGCTATCATCTTTATAGACCTTCACTAAGAGGTCATAGGTAACCTGGATCCTATCCCTTAGCTCAAGGCTATACTCTGGCAAAAATACTATATTATCGCCGTACCTATCCAAATACGCCCTATATATAGCCCTAATCTTGTCCAATTTCTTGTCATAGTCACTAGCAGGTCTAATAGGCTCAATACCAAGAAAAATCCTCTGGCACATTAGGTGAAAATCTCTACCATAGGACATATTCTCTTCATAGTCCCTGTCAATCTGGCTGTCATCTGACCAAAAAATATGCTTGATATACTTGTCTATAAATTCCTTCTTGTCCCTCTTCCATGCAGCCAGCATATTCTGGCTGTACACCAATCTATCTAACCTATATTTCAAAATTTCTTTTTCAATCATTTTTTTCACCCAATTTTCTATATCACTTATTTTTTCGCATTTCTATATACTTAGTCATTATTTCAAGGTAGCTGGAATCCTTCCTATACATATTTCTATTCAGGCTTTCCACAAACTTATTTTTAGAGTTCAAAAGTAGTAGGCTAGACTTGGCCCTTGTTATACCAACATATAGTAGTCTTACCCTCTCTGATATTAGGTCCAACTTGAGGTCATCCTCATAAGAAGACCTTGTCTTGCCCGGATTTTTCCCTACAATCTTGTCTATATCAATATTGACAAATGCCTCAGGATACTTAAAGTCCGGTCGCAAATACTTCCTATCCACCCTAAAATAATCATCTAGACTAGAGGGAAAGTCCGACTTGTTTATGCCTGTTATAATAACTGCATCCCACTCCATACCCTTGGACTTGTGAAGGGTTGCCAGGGTCACACTTCCAGCCAATGGCTCAGTATCTCCCATGTCATATATGGACTCTATAGCCCCATCAAAGACCCTACTATACCTATTTTCTAGACTAATAGATAGCCTTGCCAGATCTGCCCCCTCATAAGAAACCAAGTTGCTCAAATAAAAGACTATATATTTTGATAGGAGGATTTCATTATTAGTCAAGCTTAACCTGGTCAATATATAGGAAATCAAACCTATCCTATCTGCCTGGCAATAGTCACATATAGACCTAATAGAATCTAGAGCCTTACTCATGTGCTTAGAAAATGCCAGCCTTGAACTATCATCTAGTCTAGTTCTTAACTTACTTAGGCAATCGTCTCTATAAATATCATCATATATTAGAGCTTCATGGTCAAACTTAGCTAAACTTGTAGACAGAGAGTCTAATTCCTCTTGACATAAGTCTAGGTCAAACCTGTCTATAAAGGCCTCCATTATAAGATCAAGGAAGTTTTCCCTTGATGGGTCCAGTAGAAAGTCTAAGGCAAGTTTTAGGTCGCCTATGACCTTCTTTCTAACTTTAGAATCAGCCCCCAGCTTATCAAAGTCAATATCCCTGCTGGCCAAGTAGTCTCCCATCTCATCAGTATCGTAGTTGGAAAATGACAATACTCCTATACTGTAGTTTGGAAATTTCTTCTGATAGTATCTAATTGTCTTGACAACTAGGTCCCGCTCTTCTTCCTGGCTCTTGAGTGACCTTGCCGCTACCATATATCTATCAGTAGTCGGATTTTCCTTGTAGGCTTGTCCCTTTTCCACAGCTTCAATATGTATATTTTCCAGATGTGCTCCGGCCTGGTTTACCAGGTAGTTAGCTAGGTCAATTATGTCCTGACTAGACCTTCCAGCCATATTCATCTCATAGGAATAGTCTGCCTGACAGCAAAAATCCTTGAAGTATTTTGGATCAGAACCCGTAAATGTCCCCGTAATACTTTGGTTTATATCTCCAACCCTAACTAGGTTTTTCTTGGATTTTTTGTGGCTAGCCTTCTTGTATGCAATTATATCTATTATTTTGCCCTGGATTTCATTGGAATCCTGACACTCATCTTCAAATACATAAGTATATCTTTTCTGGTATTTTTCAGCAATTGCCTCATTATCTACCAGTATCCTATAGGCCCTAATCAAGATATCATCGTAGTCAAAATAGCCTTCCTGGTCCAGTATAGACTGATAGTTTTTGTATATTGGACCAATTATCTTCATTATGCCAGCCTCGGATTTGAGCAAATAATCATCCAAGCTCTCTACATCAATATCGGCATATTTAAGCAATTTTATAGTATTCAAGACTATATTTGTAAATTCCCTATACCACTTATCCAAGTGGGCCTGGTCAGATCTCAATTCCTTCTTCAAAAAAGACCTAATCTTAACTTCATTTCCCGGCATGGACTCATATTCATCAATAGCCATCTGAATAAGTAGGCCCTTCCTATAGTCATCGATAATCTGACTCTCCTCACTAACCATGGCTATATCAGTATTTTCCCTTATAATCTTCATTGCAAGAGAATGAATGGTCATAACCTCAAAACCAGCCTTATCAATTCCCTCGTCTTCTAAAATAAACCTTATTCTAGACCTAAAATTGTTGGCAGCACTATTCATATAGGTAAGAACCAAAATCTTGCCATCTTGGCCATCATCCTTCATCTTCTTTAAGAGTTTGGCCACTAGGTTGGTAATTATAAAGGTCTTGCCCGCACCTGGAACAGCCTGGATGCCCATACTACCAGATCTATATTTCATAATTTCTTTTTGGTCTTTTCTAAAAACTATATCCATAGTTGCCTCCTAAATTCCTTACAAAAACTACATCCACAATAATCTCCTGTCACCATCTTGGTCGTAACCATTAATAGCTAAATCTGAATGTAGCAGGTAAATATTCAAAACATCTTGAGGGTTAGATTTTCCGCCTTTTTCATATTCCTCAAGTCCATGGTAATTTTCATCTATTATATTGTCTCTTAAAAAGTCCATCATCGACCACAAGTTATCCATATAATCCCTATTCTTATCTATCTCTAATTCCTTGTAAATTTGGGCAATATTGTCCTCATCGATATTCATAAGTAGGCTATCATCCATATAGGCTAGGTCTGTGTTCAGGTTATTTTCAACCTTCCTTGTATATGATTTGGAACTTGCATCAAATACCAATATATAGTCCCTATTTAGACCTAGAGACCTGTATTCATCCAGACTCATAAGCAATATATCCTTCCTAGTAGCCTCTTCCATCTTTGTCATATTGCCTGTAAAAATACTTGAGTAATTTTTCAAGAAAGTCAGCCTTGCCTCATCGCTAATAGAAATAAAATCGACCCTGTCACAAACCTCCTTGAGTATATTTATAGCCTTTATATCATCACAAAAACTACTTACCAGAATCATGTCTTCAGAATCCACTCTACCCTTTAAGAAATGCCTTTTAAAAAGTTTCTTAACTAGTTCTTGGTCGGGTATCTGTCCAAATGTGTCTTTAGACAAGCTCCTACGAATATCAGACATCAAGTCTTCCAACTTATTCCTTATACTTATATAGCTCTTATCTGGATTAAAAAATCTGACTAATTCAATCTTGTC
Source organism: Peptostreptococcus sp. MV1 (assembly GCF_000758885.1). GTDB lineage: Bacteria > Bacillota > Clostridia > Peptostreptococcales > Peptostreptococcaceae > Peptostreptococcus. Next base: position 88,561 of record NZ_JRNB01000118.1, read on the forward strand.
TTCATCATCTAAAATGTACTCCAAATCGTGATAAATAGCCAGAGCACTAAAAAGGATATTCCCAATATAGGTGCTAGTCACAAGCTTACTTTTAGATAGACGTCTAATCCTATGACCTAATTTTTCACTAATCTGATCCAAATCTCGATCTGATATAGACCTATTGTTAGCTACTATTACTGCAATTCTATCTGTAGCTATTTTTTCTTCATTTATAATATTTTCTAGTGTATTTATCAATCCAATATACATATCATAATAGCTATCATAGTGGATTTCTTCTATTTTTTTACGTAATTTATTTGACCTGTGCCTATTTTTTTGACTACTGGCTAGCATATCTTCCAAGTCTATAAAGTTCTTGTCCTTAGTAAATATTCTATAAGTATCATTACTTAGCAAATCTGTATAATACTTGTCTACCAAACTAGACAAATCGTATATACCCAACCTGTCCATTATAGACCTATACTCAACTATTATATTTTTCATATCATCAAATATATGTTTATTAGATACAGACATCTTAAATCTTCCTATTCTATGAGCTATTGCATCAAAAGGAATTTGGTTCATACTGGCATCCACCATTGCCTCATAAATATGAATAGCAATATTTATGCTATTTGAATTAAGTCCTTGAAAATAACCATCAAGGTATCTTCTATCCACTATTATCTTATTGAGCAAAAAAATAGATGCCAATTTAGGCAAAATCTCCGGTTTTATTCCATCAGCCACCAATGGCCAGTATAGGGTCAGTTGGTTAACTATGTAGACCTGCTTGCTAGTAATAGCAATCTTTTCGTGGTAATTACCAGCAAAGGAAGTTCTTAGAATATTAGCAAGAACCACCTGGTCTAGTGATTTTTGGCACAAAAGATAATTTGATCCTATAAATTGCTCTAATATATTTGATTTTTCTTTACTCGTCGACTGCTTGAAAGTCGTTTTCTTCATTGTCATTTTAGTTCTCCATAAATTGTTTATTAATGAAATATGAAATCTTTTATACTTATTTTATAGAAACTGTAACTTTTTCATCTTCTATAACTAATAATCTCATTTTTTCAACTTTCGTTAGTATATTGCCTTATATTTAGGTATAACCTATCAATTCAATTTTAACATATACTGTAAAGACTTTGAATACTAAAGTCTACGTAGGTATTATTTTTCTTATTTAACAATTATAAAACTCTTAAAACATCAAACACATCATTGTATTACAGTAAAAAAAAATAGCTATGAATATTTTTATTATATTCATAGCTATTTTAATCTTAAATATAAAAAGTCAACTAAAATCTTTTTTAATTAGTTTTTACTTTTTCTATACCCATTACACCATTTAAAGTTGACATGATATTTTCATGTATAGCCTTGGTTGTAGAAGGTATACTAGAAGTCATCTCCTTTATCTTCTTCTGTAACTCTTCAATTTTAGACATTAGAGAAGTATTTTGTTCTTTCAAACTTGTATTTTCAGTCTCAAGTGTTTTCTTTTCTTTTTCTACTTTTTCTTTATCTTCTATGGCTTGCTTTAATTTATTTATCAAATCCTTACTATCCGTATTATCAGATGGATTCACTGCCTTCTTCAAGGCATCATTAACTGCATCCTTGATTCCATTAGAAGAGAAGGTTGCTCTAGAAACGGAGTCTACCTTAGTAGTTTGTTTAGAAATTATTGATTGTATCAAGGTCTTAGCCATTTCGAAATAATCATGGTCATCTCCATTTTCGATTACCTTAATTGATTCGATTTTACCACCCTTTACTTCTACCTCTACTTTTATAGTGCTTTTAAAGCCACTACCTGTACCTTCATATTTTCCATCTTTTAACTTTCCACTTACATCATTAGAATTTTGTAATTCTTCAATTTGCTTCTTTAATTTCTTTATTTCTTCCTTATCAGCTGACTGGTTAGGTTTCTCTGCAGATTGTCCATTCCCTGCACCACTTCCTCCACCAGAAGCTGAGCCTGTACTTGCCCCAGCATTTTTTAGTGCATTTGCAACAGCTGATTTTATACCATTACTCGTAAATGTAGCACCACTTACCCCATCTACATCAGTTGATTGTGAAGAAATAATATTAGGTATAATTCCTGAACACCTATCATAGTATTCAGGTGTTTCTGAATGGTTTTCAACCTTTATATCGGATATCTTGCCATTAGAAACTGTAACCTTTACTTTGATTTCACCGCCATAGCCCTTTGCCGAACCATAGTATACTCCATCTTTTAACTTACTAGGTATGCTTGTGTCGGCAGAACTGGCAGAACTACTACTTCCACTCCTTGAACTCCTACCACTGCTTGAGCCTCTACTTGAATTTTTGTTTTTACTGTTTTTATTATCACTTTTTGAAGTTTTACCAGTATCTGAACTAGAACTTTTACCGCTGGTATTTTTATCTTCAACTTTATCTGTATCCTCTTTTTCGTCATTTTCTGCCATATTATTATCAATTGGCAAGGGCTGTTTTACTATGGAATTTTTGCCTAAACTCATCCCTAGGCTATAGCCGGTAACACCAATAAATACTGACATTATTATACTTATAAGTATAAGCTTATTGATATTTTTACTCATTAATTTCCTCCACTAGCCAATGCGTTATTAACTGCACCTATAATCCCATTGGAACTATAAGTCGCACCACTAACAACTGATACATCTGTACTTTGTTTACTTACTATGTCGGATATCAACGATCTAGCCTTTTCAAAGTATTCTGCATCATCGGAATTTTCTACAATACGAATATCTTTAATTTGTCCTCCTTCTACCCTGACACTTACCTTAACATCCCCATGATAGCCAGGAGCACTTCCTGTATATTCTCCATCCTTATATTTTGAACTAGATGAATTAGAATTAGAACTTGAATCATTATTTGAATCAGGTTTCTTTCCCTCTTCTACATCGCTTCCACTGCTATCATCATTTGCAGGTGAATTAGATTTATCACCTTTATTATCCTCACTTTGCACTCTATTTGATGGTGAACTATCATTTCTTGCCACCTTATTTTTACTTATACTTGTCCCCATTACTATTGCAAGGACTAACAAGAAAGATATTGCAGCAGTTATTATCATATTTTTCTTTTCCATTACACACCTCCAAGTACAATTTAATTTCACTATATCTTTATAACAGTTATATTAAACATATAATCTGCTAATATATCCTACTTTGCAGCTAAACTGGCTTTTTTAGCTGTATACTTTTTGTCTATAATTATCTTAAGCTTGAAGATAGTATATGACATGAAAACAAGACAATAGAAAATTAAATTTACATTTCTTACAAGTGATGATGGCTTTGCTATATAAACCATTAAAACCTGTACAAAAACCATGGCATAAAAAATATATGCAAATTCTTGCAAGCTTTTCCATTTCTTTCCTGTCATTTTTTTTCTTATTAATCTAAATGATGTCACAAATAATGGCAACATTATCCCTATTGCAAATACACCGGCACTAAACATCATTAAGTTTGTCCATAGTGGAATTCCAGTCATTTTTACAATATTTTTGCTATTTAATAAAAATGCAAAAAAGTAATGTGTATTATGAGGTAGAGTAAAGATGCATGCAATAATAGACAATTCTCCCCTATTCATCCTCAATCTTTTTGATATTTTATACTTCATATCAAAAACACCCATATACATGACCAGGATGAAGAATGCTCCTCCCATTGCACCAGAATCTATAGCTCTCATAAATTGTTTTAGTCCTACCACATAGTTAATGCTATATCCATTCAAAAGATAAATTGTATGAATAATAGACATCAAAGAAATTACTGAAGTTACAATGTATATTTCTTTGCAATACTTTTTAATATAGTCAGCGAAATAATAGGCTAAAGCTACTATAATAAAGATGCTTATTTCTATAACCAATCTTATCACTTCCTTCCCCAAATTTTAAGTTGTTTAGAACTTTGTATCCCCAAATTAATGTCGGTCAACTCTTGTGTTAACAATAACCTGATATTTTTTCATAATTAAAACACAGTTCAGTATTATAATTTTATATAAATCATAAATCATGAACTAAGTGCATCATTAAAAACAGCAACATCATAAAATAATTTTTATGATGTTGCTGAATATGTATTGATTTGCTTTAGTATTTCAACAAAAATTTATTGTTAATTTATTGCTTCTTTAAAGTAAATTCTCCTATTAATACTTTTTGCTTGAAAGTACTTTCATTATTTTTAAATTTTCCAAAGTTATATAGGTATAGCTTAGTTGGCTTATCAGCATCTAAAATATCCTTAGCAGGCTTTGACAAGTCAAGAATTTCATCTTCAGTATATGTATCCTTCTCACCCTTTACAACACCAACTGAAAATAATTTAAGGTCGTCCAAAGAGTTAATATCAATCTGATTAAACGCTCCTGCATTCCACTTACCACTCTTGATATCAAATGCATTCGAATAATTCATCCAATAACCACGACTTTTTCCTGCATCACGAGCTATATTAATCTTTTCTTCAGGCTCATACTCTAATTTTGAAACCCTACTCCAATTAGTGAATTTTTCATTAAAACCTACTACTTGATAAGGTACTACTTCAAATGGAATATCAAATTTACCAGTAAACTCTTCTTCCCCTGAGCCTTTAAGTGTTACATTAGCTGTTATTTTATGAACACCCTTTTCACTAAGGTCTATCTTTTTTACTTCATTGGCATCTATTTGAACTTTATCAACAAATAGCTTATCCTCAGCATTTCCATATGTTTGTTTAATAAATTTTTGAAGTTCTTCTGAATCTAACTCGCCCTCAGAGTTTAGCATATTATGATTCTTTGACAAACCTACTAGACTATTTTTGTATGCTGGGATTCCAGATTTTAAACTATCAGGAACTTTTGGTAAAAGCTGAACATTTTTAGTTTTAATAGCTTCTTTAAACTTATCTTCAAGAGCTGATTTTGCCTTTTCTAATCTAAAATGTATAGGTAGTTTAAATTTATAGCTTGAGCCATCAACAAACTTTAATTTAACATCAATCTTTACTTGTGATGTTTTAGAGGCATTTTTGATGGCATTGGCTATTTCTGTGTTATCTACTTCCACATTAGCAGACGCTAATAATTTTTTACCCTCATCCTTCATTGCACTTGGGAATGCAGCCTTTATAAAGTCAGCATTAACTTGTTCCTTGGCCAACTTTTCTATTACAGCCATATTATTTTCATTAGCATAGTCTTTATCTAATGTTATAGTTTGTTCTGAAATTCTATAACCCTTATTTTCAAACTCTTTAACTGCATCTTTAAATTCTTCTGATTTTATCCCTTCAAATGCGAATCTAAAATCTTTTATACCTGACTGATCTAGCTTGTACTGTTCATCACCTGAAGTGAAATCTGCCTCTTTTATAAACAGTCCATAAGATCCAGTTTTGTCAAATGTTGGCCACTCTATTTCGCTATCACTCTTCAGATAAAATATCTTTTCTTTATTATTGTCTTCTCTTGTTGTAACAAGTCTAAATTCAATCTTTTTTCCTATCAAGCTATTTGAAGTTTCTTCAGGCATAGTAAGTTTCTGGATAAAATTTAATTGCTGATTTTGATCAAGTTTATTATTAAATCCATTTACATCTTTCCAATCATTTTTACCAACTTCACTCACCTGAACTTTTTTAACTGTACACTGAATTTTTGTATTATCAAAAATCTGTATAGATTTTATTAATTTAACAGTGTTAGTTTTTTCATGAACTAATCTAAGAGCTAGACCCTTCTTTGTGTCATATCCTAGGTTTTCTTTAGTCAATTTTAACTTACCCTTTATTTCTACTAGTTCCCCACTTTCATGGTTTACATAGCACAACTTTATACCATATTTTTCAAAATCCTTAAATGGTACTTCTATAGGTTTAGTTTGACCCTTTTTAAGCATTTCAGCCTTAAAGCCTATCTTATTAAAGTCTATTTCACTTCCACCCTTATAGTTAGGCTGCAAATCATTCTTTTTTGGTACAGTTAAATTGGCAAAAGCAACACTCGGATCTGCCTTCTTAAGTGCATTTGATATTGCCTCTATCGTTCCTGTAGCAGTATAAGTGGCCCCACTTATAGTATCAACCTTATATCTGTAATCAAGATCTTCATTCATGTACGTCCTTGTCAAGTAATTCAATCTTGGTCTTAACGTCTGTGGTATGCTTCCTTCAACATGCCCTTTTTCAATTCCTAATTTATGTGTACCAAACACATGCTTTGAAAAGATATCGTCTAAGACCTTATTAAAAGCTTCAACTGTATAGACATTTGTTGACTTGTCAACATCCTTCATTACCTTGTTTTCGGCATCTCTTGCAGACTTTAAGAAGTAATTAAGCCTATTAACTTGGCCTGATTTAGCTGCATTTATAGCTCCATTATATCCCTGAATAAATGTCTGGCCATCATCTGGAAGTCCCGGATACTTATCACCAGGCGCAACTTTTAGAACTTCTTCTTTTTCAAATTCTACCTTTTCTATTTTTCCATCTTTTACTGTTACTTTTAACGGTATTGGCTTACTACCTATAAAACCAAATCCATCTCCATAATATACTCCATCTGGATAGTTTTTATTTTCATCTAGTTTAGCAAAGTTTTCTTTTGATAAAAGATTAAGTTTGTCTTTCTTTTTAGGTCTAGGAACCTTCTTAATTTCGGCAGCATCATTAATCTTCTTTATAAGATCATGGCTACCCTTATATAAACTTGCTGTTGTATATGTAGCAGATGTTACTATATCAACCTTGTGTTCATCATTTATTTTCTTAATTCCTTCCTCATTTATCCTATCCGTGTCAGGATTCTCCTTGACAAGCTTGTATAATTTGTCAGAAATAGTATTTAGTTCTTTTAATTTATCTGCCTTGTCCTTATCTAAGAAATAATTATTATCCTTTAGTTTTTCAAACAGCTTATCTCTATTCTTTCCAAAAAATTCTTTATACGTACCTGATTTTGTATCATTATATTCAAACTTTATATCCTTTATCTTGCCACCTTCTACTGTAGCAATTAACTTATTATTCTTTCCACTCATAGCAAGTTTAGAGAAACCTTCTGCTTCTACTTCATACTTGCCATCTTTCAAAACCTTAACTTCATCGTATTCTACAGGATCGTCAGGTTTTTTATTGCCTGGTTCATTGTTATCAGGTTTATTGTTGCCAGGTTTATTGTTGTCTGGCTTCTTTGAATCATTAGACTGAGCATCTTTTATAGTTTTCTCAATGTTTTTAGAAAGACTAGCTGAAATTGAATCTTCCCCACCTAGAAGGTATACAACCTTTGCGTTTTTTTCTAAGTATTTAGATACACTACTATCTAGCATACCAGCTCTAGTCAATAAAACCGGTGCTTTTTTATTAAGCACTAAATTGATTGCAGATAAGGCATCTATATAGTTCATACCATTGGCCAATAGTACCTTATCACTATTCCCTTGATAGTACTTTTCTGCTATTTTAGTAGAGGTTTCGTACCTATCTGCACCAGCAATCCTATCACCCTTCAATCCTTCTATATTCATAGAAGATGATCCACCTATTATAATATTCTTAGATGAATTACTATCTACTATAGATTTTGAACCTTCTGGTAAATTTTTTCCGTTTGTCAATATTATTGATCTGTTTAGCTTAGCAGCTATTGCTCCTGCTGCCAACGCGTCTACAGTGTTACCATTGACAATAATGTTTTCTAGCTTAGAATCCTTATTTAATTCTTCTGCTAATTTGATAGAAGTCTGATATCTATCTTTTCCACTTATTCTTTCAACTTTAAAATTATTAGCCAGTTGATTTTCCAGTGACTTAGATATAGTTGCTTCCCCACCTACAAAAATGACTTTTTTTACATTTAGTCTTTTTAGTTCATCCATTACTACATTTGGTAAACTATCCTTTTTTGTTAGTAATAATGGTGCTTTTAGCTTTGCAGCTATACCACCACTTGCCAAAGCATCCTGAACATTCTGACCTGATGCTAATATTGCTACATCAGAATTCTTGAATGATTTTCTGGATATATTAGCACAAGTCTCATACCTATTCGCTCCACCAATCCTTTCAACTGTTGAATCAGCTGAATCAGCCAGTGCAGCCTTTGGTAATACTGCCATACTGCTTGTTGCCAATGTTGTCGCAAGCAGCACACTTACTACTTTTTTCATAAAGTACCCCCTTGAATTATTTATATACAAAGATAAAACCGCAGTTTTTTCTCTATATAGCCCCTCACTACATATAGTCAAATATGACTATATGCTATCTGCATTCCTACCTTATACAGATCCTTTCTAATCTAATATTACTACTATTTTCGTAATAGTATAATCATTAACTGATATCAATTATATCATGGTTTATATTCTATTTCAATAATGTTTTTAGCAATTTATCTCAAATATTATTTAAGTGTCTATATGTATAAATACATACTATTTTCAATTATTTTATACAAAATTACATTAAAATAGATATCATTAGTTATAATCAAGAAAAAAGCAGTAAATATATTGTATTTACCGCTTCCTATTTTATGAATAGATTTATCCTATAATTATTTTTCTAAAAACCCACAATATCTCATACTATTAAAAGAGCTTTTCCCCTTAAAAAAAATTTTAATTGATGTGAAGCCATATGGTGAATTATATGACATTCTTATACCTATTTTTAATAGGCTAGTTGCATTTCTAAAAATAAATCACTATAGACTATCTTTAGTGAAAACATTCTTTTATCTGGCATTTTTTCGTTCCTTTCATCAATAAAAAAGAGAAGCGTCAGCATTTCTGCCTTTACTTCTCTAATACATATTATTGAATTTTCCAAACATCGTCTGGAATTTTAAATCCTTATTCAAAAGTTATATTTTCTTTTAACTGATTTTCAATATCTCTTTTACCATAGATAATATGATATATTTTTACAAGTTTCTTTTCTTCATCAGGTATATATAATACTAAATAATTTAAATACATACGGTATACAATATACTATTATTGTCCCTAATATACATACCACTAAAATTTAAACTGCTTTCCTGTTTTCTTTTCTCATTAATTCTCCTATACATAATCTAGTCATTAGTATTACATGTAAGTATATTATTAAATTTCATCAAGAGCTTGCTCTATATCTTCTATAATATCTTCTACGTATTCTATTCCAACAGACATTCTTATCAAGTCAGGGCTAACTCCAGCTGCCAACAATTCAGAATCGTTCATTTGTCTGTGAGTTGTAGATGCTGGATGGAGTACGCAAGTTCTAGTATCAGCTACATGAGTAACTATGGCTGCTAGTTTTAATGAATCCATAAACTTAATTGCAGCTTGTCTGCCGCCCTTAACTCCAAATGATATAACTCCTGAAGAACCATTTGGCAGGTACTTTTGAGCAAGATTATACTGGTCGTCCTTTTCCAGCCCAGAGAAAGATACCCAAGAAATTTTGTCGTTTACCTCTAAAAATCTAGCTATTTTTAAGGCATTCTCGAAATGTCTTTCCATTCTCAGATGAAGAGTTTCCAATCCAATACCAAGATAGAATGAGTTTTGAGGTGATGGGATTGAACCCAGGTCTCTCATTAAGGTAGTTGTCATCTTGGTAATATATGCAGCTTTGCCAAAACTTTCGGTATAAACAGTTCCATGGTAAGTTGGATCTGGGCTAGTAAGTCCTGGATATTTAGACTTGTAGTCTTCCCAGTTGAAGTTGCCTGAGTCTACAACTACTCCACCTACTGAATTTGCTGATCCATTCATGTATTTAGTTGTTGAATGTGTAACAATATCTGCTCCCCACTCAAATGGTCTACAAAAGATTGGAGTTGGGAATGTGTTGTCCACTATTAGGGGCACACCATGTTCATGTGCGGCTGTGGCGAATTTTTCAATATCTAATACCTTTAAAGAAGGGTTAGAAAGTGTCTCACCGAATACTAGCTTAGTATTTTCCTTAAATTTAGTACGAAGTTCCTCTAATGATATATCTGGTTCAACAAAGGTAGCCTCTATACCGAGATTTTTCATTGTATTGGCAATTAGGTTGTAAGTCCCTCCATAAATGGCAGATGAAGAAATTACATGGTCTCCAGCCTTTACTATATTTAAAATAGCGTAGAAGTTGGCCGCCTGTCCAGATGAAGTCAGGATACCTGCCACACCACCTTCTAACTGTGTTATCTTATTTGCAACGGCATCGTTAGTTGGATTGGCAAGCCTAGTGTAAAAATAGCCACTTTCCTTTAAATCAAATAAATCTCCCATGTTTTGAGAAGTCTCATACTTAAATGTAGTTGATTGTACAATTGGAACTACTCTAGACTCTCCATTTTTAGGTGAATATCCACCCTGTACGCAAATTGTGTTTGTATTGTATTTTGTCATAATATCCTCCTTATATTCCATATTCAAATTGTGTTAATTTCTCTTTACCTACTACGCTACCAACTAATATTCCGAGTGTTGCAGGCAACAGCCAAGCAAAACCATAAGAGCTTAAAGGTAGTATATCTATAAAGGCTCTTATAAAGCTAATATTTACTACTGATAAAATTGCTTCCATCACACTAACTAGGATTGTAAATAGCAGTGCATACCTAAAACTTTCTTTATTACTTATATATTTTCTAAGCAGCCCCAAAATCATTAGTACAATTACGCTAGGGTATATTGCTAAGTATATTGGTGTAGCAAAATAAACTATTTTTTCAACTCCCATTATAGCAATGCTTCCACTTAATATTGAAAAGAAAATAACTGCATGTTTGTGATTTATTTTTTCACCTGAAATCTTGTGAAAAAAGTTTGCTATAGATGTAATTTGACCTATAGCAGTTGTAATACAAGCTAGAACAACAGCTATTGAAAATATAGAAAAGCCTTGAACACCAAGTATTTTCTTGGCTATAGTCACTAATAAAACACTTCTATCTATATTCTTAGGTAAGTGTGAACTCATACTAGAGCCTAAATATATCAGGCCTACATAAATTACTGCAAGTAGTACAATCGCAATCAAGCCACAGTAGGCAACCACCTTATTTCTCTTGTCACTATCCCTATATCCCCTCCTAATTATATCGCTTATAAACACTGTTCCTATTAAATAGCTAACCAATAAGTCTCCTGTTTGATATCCTTCCAAAAATGAACTTGTAAAAATACCAGACTTTTGTGGTATATCAGCAATTCCAATTGGCGTAAAAATTCCCTTTATTATTATTCCAAGCAGGATTATTACTAGGATTGGAGTTAAAAATTTTCCAACTTTATTTATCATTGTATTTACATCTAATGAGAAATATATTACTATCAAAAAATATACTAATATAAATACTTCAATCGGAACTTTTGGTAATATTGACTTAAGTCCTAGCTCGTATGCCACTGCTCCTGTCCTAGGAACTGAAATATGAGCTGCAAACAACATTATTACTAACAACAAACCTTTTGAAAAATTCCTATGTATGTCACTTGTCATAGATTCAAGAGAACCTCCATTTTTTGATATTACATATAGGGCAAGAACCGGCATCAATACAGCAGAAATTATAAAACCAACTGATGACGAGGTCCATTGACTTCCAGCTATAAATCCAAGCAGGGGTGGAAATATCAAGTTTCCAGCTCCAAAATATGATCCAAATAATGCTAGACCAACTACTAAAATATCTTTTTTCTTTTCCTTCATTTCAATTTTCTCCTTAATTATACTTTGTATTGATGGAGATAATGAGAATCTCATTTTTTAAGTATTCGGTTGCGCACCCCGAACAGCGAGTATTTCGATAAATTTCGAAATAAAAAAGCCCTCGTCCTATAAAGGACGAGAGCATTACTCACGTGTTACCACCTTAATTCATCTTGCTATCACTAGCAAGACCTTATCGAGTACCATCATACTCACAGTGCTATAACAGGCACACCTGTCGCAGCCTAAATCTAAAGATCTCGGTGCGAAGACTCCAAGGCCATGTTCAAAAGCATCTCTCCCATTTCTCTCACCAAACGAAATGTCTCTGTAAGGATTGAACGTCTTTTTACTCTCCTCTTCAACGTCTATTTATTATAATAGGGAGTATACCCTAATTTGAAAATCATGTCAACATATTTTTTACAAACATCACAATATTTTTAACTTTTTTAGCTTACTTGAGTTTATTAACTACATTTTCACTAACTGTACTTGTTCCACCTAGAACTGTTAGCTTTTTACCTGAAGTTATATCCTTAACTTCATTTATCACACTATCATTTCCTACTAGTAATATAGGTGACTTAGCCTTTGCTGTTACTGCTCCTGCTGCTAGGGCATCTACTGCCTTGTATCCATTTGTTACAAATACATGGTTTGCATTTGGATATGCTTGCTTAGCTATCTTGGCAGCTGTTTCAAATCTTGTTGCTCCAGCTATTCTTGTCTTGTTGTTGACGTTTATCTGACCCATTACTCTATCAGATATTGTTGCCTGACCACCAACTACTATTACCTGGCTTGGCTTCCAAGAATTTATCTTAGCCCTTGCATTTGAGTCTAGTTCATTGGCCTTTGTCATCATTACTGGTATTTGTGACTTTGTTGCCAAACTTGATACTGTTAGGGCATCTGCCTCTTTATTGTTTACTCCTGTGATTAGGATTAACTTATCTGAGCCTGTCATGTCCTTTACATTCTGAGCTAGGATAGCTGATGTTTCATACCTATTAGCTCCTGCTATTCTCTTTATGCTTAGTCCCATAGCCTTTAGGTCGTTTTCTGCCTTAACGCTTATTGATGCGCTTCCTCCAACTATTACCACATTCTTGGCACCTAATCTTAGAATTTCTGCTTTCACACTTGCTGGTACATCACTAAATGTAGATAGCAGGATTGGAGCCTTCTTAGCATCTGCATATGATGCTGATACTAGAGCATCTACGTTGTTCTTTCCACTTGCTAGAACTACCGTATCTGCCTTATCGAAGTACTCCTGGCTAATCTTTGTAGATGTTTCATATCTGTCAGCACCTGCTAATCTGCCACCAGTAGTTAAAGTTTTATCCACTACACCATCCTTATATTCTTTGGCTAATGACCAGTCGAATAAGAACTTGGCATTCTGTTTTCCACTACCTTTTACAATTTTTTCATAAGTCTCAGCCTTATTCTTCATTGAATCCATTGCATCTACAGAAACCTCTGCAAATATTTCTCTATCCTTACTATTCCTAGTGAATGAGAACCTAGACGGAAATTCTCTCATCTTACCAGTCAAATCCTTATCCATCTTAGTTTTTTCTACAGTGGCTGGTGTTTTAGATGAACCTAGGCCATTTTCGTATATCTTAAGATCCCAAAGATGTCCATACATACCAAAGAATGGCATGCCATTAAAGTCTACATAGTATTTATATTTACCGTCTTTTTCACTTACAATAGCTGTCTTAACAATCGCTCCATTACCCATAGATTCTTTAGCATCTGTTGCATGCCACAAGACTACAGGAACTGAATACAACTTGGCACCCTTCTTTACTTCCTTATCAGCTATTTCCTTGTCTAGTTTCTTAATATCCAAGGTATCCTTTGATGTCTGTGCAGTTTTAAGAGTATCTGTTTCTTTTTTAACATTATCCATAGCAAACATTATTATGTCGTTTGCAGATTGGAAAGAACTCTTCTTATCAGAATTATAAATATTTCTAGCATTTTCAAGAGCTTTTTCTAGTATTTCTTTGCTTCTTCCCTCTACTAGACCTGACTTTAGCATCTTTTCTGCCATATTAATGCTATTCTTTAACAGGGCCTTCTTGCTAACACTATCTTCATTCTTGTCATTATTGTCGGTTTTATTGCCTTCTTCCTTGCCTATTAGCGATTCCTTAGGTGCATTTGACCAATCTATTCTCAATATAGCTGGCTGAGATGCATCCTTATTTGCATTTCCTGTTTCCTTGGCTATCGCATCCATAGCGTCAACCCATACTCTAACGGCAATTTCTTTTTCACCTCTTTTTGGTCTGGTAAATGAAACCTTTCCTGGAAATTCATTTCCTGCATCTTTATATTTTGAAACTATAGTTGCAGGCACATAATCGTTACCTGTAGCTTCGTCTACAGTATCATATACACCCATTCTCTGTAAATGACCTATTCTCTTCTTACCTGCAAGTACATACTCCATAGAATGGAAACTTAGAGTAAGTTTTACACCCTTGCTAGTTTCCTCAACTTCAACCCTTTTATCCATGGCATCAGCTCCCATTGAGTTTTCAGAACGATTGTCATACTTCATTAAGTTTACTGGTAAAGTATATTTTAATACCTTTTTAGTATTATCATTTTCATGAGAACCACTTCCTGGATTTGTATTGGCATCTACTGTTGCAGTTACTTCCTTGTTTACCTCATAATTCTTAACCCACTCACCAACTACTAGTGTATATAACTGCTGTGTTAACCTATAGCGATTGCCATTTTCCATCCTCTTATCATTGGCAGTTTCAAGAGCTCCATCCAACTTATTTAAATCTTCTTTTTCAAATATAGTCTTAGTAGATCCATCATCGTATACTCTCTCAATTCTAGTAACTACCTTGAAGTCTCTAGCCTTTCTCAATTTACTTGCTATATCCTCATATTCTCCACCGTTCTTTTTTAACAGCTTGTCGGCATATGTCTTGTATTCACTCATCTTGAATACAGGCTTGTTTTCATATGTAACAGCTTCGTTCCAATTTAATAGGTCAAGAATATTCATATCTTTCTTATTGCTAAATTCCACCTTACCATTTTTAGCAGTGATATTGTAGTCAATCGAACTTCTTTGAGCATAATATCCACCCTGATTGTTCTTACTAACCTTTAAGGCCTTATAAGAATCAGGTATTTCTGCAGGAAGCATGTTCGCCGCCACATCTAATGAGGCAAACTTAACATCTTCAAGACTAGGAAGTGATGTTAAATTATTATGTATCAAGTCTATTTTTAGACCTTCTCTCTTGGCTAGATTTTTCCAAGTATCTTCACTAATCTTTGATATATTATTGAACTTTAGGTCTAAATGTTTTAGCCTAGCAAATTCACCAACATAGTCTGGTAAATTTGTCAGCCTGTTATTACCTAGGCCTAAGTTTTCTAAATTGCTAGCACTGCTCAAACTTGAAGGCAATTTAAGCAAAGCATTATCAGTTATTGACAAGATTCTAAGTTCTTTATTGTTCTTAAATAAACTATCAGGTAATATTGATAGGTCATTGGAACTCAAACTTAAATTTCTAAGTTTTTCTAGCGTATCAAAAGTTCCTTCCTTTACTTCACTTAACAAGGTGTTTCCCAGGTCTAGGTCAGTAATTTCAGTATTATTGGCAAATAAGTCCTTGTCTAATACTGCTAGAGGGTTAGATGCTAGTGAAACCTTCTTTAGTTTTTTATTGTTTTTGAATATATCCTTAGGCAAATCTGCAATCTTATTACCATTTAAGTATATTTCTTCCAGGTTGACCGCCTTATCAAATACACCAGCTGGTAGGCTCTTTAAAGAATTTGATGAAAGCTTAATTACCTTGACATTAGGTCCTAAGTCCTTCAAAATACTAATGTCGTATATTGAATTAAACTGACGCTCTAATGGAGCCCCTCTCCAAGTAAGGTCTACTACTGCTGGAGCCTTTTGTAATTCATCAGTACTTATCTCACCATTGTTATCCCTATCTAAGCCAGAGTATAAAAGTCTATTTTTCAAGATTTCCGAACTCAATTTACGCTTTTGTTCAAGGTCGTAAGTTTCATGGAAGCCCTTCCAACCTACATAGGCATCCTTCTTAAATACTATTTTAACTTTAGTATACTTGGTATCCATCATGCCCTTGTCGCTTAGTTTACCGCCCATATAACTAACTAGAACTGCCCCCTCACGAGCCTTTGTTAGGTCTTTTAGGTCCATTGTAAAATAGGCCTGAGTTTTAGTAGCAGGGTCTACGAAGTCTTTCTTTGATTCTTCTGGCCAAGTATTGTCAGTATTTTTAATTCTAAAGTCCAATAGTCCGTCTGCAAAGAATAGGTTTAAGAACCTTGCTGTAATCTTGTCGCCACGCTTTTCAATCTCTACATTTCTGTCAAAGAAACCTTGTAACATAGAAGTTCCCTTTCTACCATCAGCATACTTGGCTTCAAAACCGATAGTATACTTGCCATCAGGTGACTTCTCTAGGTCAGCTATATCAATTTTCTTAAGCCCTTCTAACTCCTTAGCTTCTTCCTGTGGTAGTTCAACATCTTCCTCTTCCTTAACATTGTCAGACCAAGTTATACTTGAATTGTCATCTAAGAAAAATTCAACCTTGTTCTTTGCTCCTACATCACTATTCCAATTCTTTATGATTGGATCATCATTGCCATTTGGCTCGTTCATAAAGTCATTACCACCTGAGTTTTTAAGGAACTTATTGTCCTGTACTGTGTAACCATTAATTATAACTTGCTTAATATGTGGGGCTAAACCATATACCAATGACCTGTGTTCCTGTAATTCAGCATCACTCTTCTCTTCATAGCCCTTCAAGTTAATTATTATGGACTGTTCTCTTCTCTTTACTTCCTTGATGGCATCCTTATAAAATTGTGCCCATGTCATGCCTTCTGGCTTCTTGTCAGGAGTTTCATACTTTAGGGTAGAACCATCAACAAACTCAATAGCAAACCTGTGGTTTCCTTTCTTTTCTTCGACCTTATTATAGGCATTTAATAGGTTTTCATCCTTGATAGTAAATTCCCTAAGAACCCTATTTTCGCCTGCACGAGAATTTCTTTCTATTAAGGAAAAACGCTCGTCAAATTTAAGCTTCCAACTTGTATATACATCAACTGCTTCATCAACCTGTTTGATATCACCCTTATTTTGAATAGTTGTTCCATCTACACTGATACTCTTTATCCTACTTAATACTTGTAGTTTATAATCATTAATATTTGTATCCATAGAAACTGAGAACATATCTATACTTACACCCTTGTCCTTACCTTCATTAAGAGGTCTGATACCGTATACTGTAGTCTCTAAACTTCTTAGATTAGCATCCTTAGTATAGATAGTTCTGTTCTTAGTATATCCAGATGTATCTGTATCATTAGTTGGTGGATTTACTTTGTTATCGTCATTAGGCTTTTCAGTTTCTTTCTGATCTTCTATTATTTCTCCTGACTTGACGGCAATTTTATACTGGTCAGACTCATAAATACCTGTCTTACCATCCTTTAACTTTATTACTAGCTTATACTTATTTCCTTCTTCACCATACTTATTTAGGGCAGCCTTGTGCTTTTCAAAATTTTCTGGCTTACTATGTAGGTCTCCATAATCCCAGGCTGGTTGAGTTGTAAAAGTAAATTCATCTATCGGGAAATTTTCTCCATTGATTTCAACAGATGTCATATTCTTATAATAGCCATCCATTTTTGCTTTTTTTCTATCACGATCGCTATCGTACTTAAACTGAACCTTTACTTTTCCATCAGCAACTAGAACTTTATTAAACTCTTCTGTTGGTATTCCTATTTTTTCATTTTTACCAGGATTAGCCTCTGTTCCCTCTGTATTATTTCCAGGCTTTTTATTTTCATCATCAGCTGGAGTCACATCTTTTCCCTTGCCTTTTATAATCCTAGAAACTTGATCATTAGTACCACTTTTGTAATCTAGTTGGTGTATATCTCCACTACCCTTCATTTTTATACCTATAACAACATCTTTTGAAGGTTTTAAATTGAAGGCATTTGCATGAGCCTGCCATTTATCATCCTTACTCTGATAATCTGCAGTATGACTTTTATTTATATCACCACGAACATCTTCAAATTCGCTAAAATCAAACTCTGTTCCGTTGATTATAACTTTGTCTATTTTATTGTACCATTTGTTAATAACATCTTTGCCAAGTTCATACTTTTTAAATGTAAACTTAATAGGATGTGTATCTCCATATTCATCAATCCTGATGCTTATATAGTCCCAAATATTCTCCTCAGCAACCTCATCTGCATATGCACTACCTATACTCTGACCCAGTATATGCATTGTAGGTGCTGTCGAAGTTCCAAGCATTGCTAATGACAAAGCAATACTCACAATTGCCCTTCCTTTTTTTCTACACTTCTTACAATACGTCATTTCAATTTCCTCCCAAATTATATTTTTAGAACATTTAATGCTATTAATACTAAATTTGATGCGACATATATAATAGTTCTTAATTACCCAAATAGTATATCATATCTTAACTGCGATTACTATTCAATATTATTAGTTATTTATTAACTATATTTAGTTTTTTTAGCTAAAATCGTCAAAATAACGACTTATATAAGATTCTTTTTTAAAATCTATATACTATCATAAGTAATAATTTAAGAGGTATATTATGACCCTTTTTAATATATTTAAAACTAATTGTATCAAATCACCAATAATTCTAATATTTTTAATAATGCTTTTGTTTCTAATAAAAAAACGCAAATGCTACGATTTGACCTACAAAAATTATAAATCAAATTAAACAAGCATTTACGCTATATATCTTCTATAATTCATTTAAAAATCATATATTTTTTTAAAAAACATATCTATTCAAAATATATTGTATGTTAATCTTATTCTTAAAAATGTATCCCTTGTGAAAATTCTTTTTTTCTAATTAGATAATAGAAAACTAGCATTATTAGGGCTGTTATTATCCACGTTATTGGATATACACTCATCAAACGAGCAAAAGATTTAAGATCCCTAAAAAATACAAAAACCCAAAAAATCCTAAATATGCAAGAACCAGTCATAGTTACAAGTGCAGGTAAAAGAGAATGGCCCATTCCCCTCAAAGCACCTGCTCCAACTTCATAAAATATTGCTATAGATGCAAACATCTCTACTTCCAGCATCCTTATTATTGCATAATGTATTACCCTTGGATCAGTAGTGTAAAACCTAATCATACTGTGCCTAAAAAATACAAAAGTTTGGCTCATTACTAGAGTGAAAAATATCCCCATAACTATACATATTGTAAAAACTTTTTTGCACCTATCATAATATCTTGCCCCAAAATTTTGACTGGTAAAGGTGACTGCTGCCTGGGCGAATGAATTAGTCACAAAATAGGTGAATATTTCAAAGTTAAGTGCTGCAGCAGATCCAGCCACAGCATATGAGCCAAAGCCATTAACTGCTGACTGTATGCATACATTTGATATTGAAAATACCATACCTTGAATTCCTGCAGGGGCCCCGATTTTAAATATATTCACAAGATGCTCTTTACTTATACAGAGTTTCCTAACATTTAATCTTATTACCGAATTCTCATGTAGTAAAAAATATACAACTATAGCCGCACTTACGGAATTGGCAAGGCTGGTTGCTATTCCAACACCTATGACATCCATGCCAAAAACTATGACAAATAGAAGGTTAAGACCAATATTCACAAATCCAGATACTATTAAGGCGTAAAGAGGTCTTTTTGTGTCCCCGATTGACCTCAATATAGCAGCTCCAAAGTTATATATCATCAAAAAAGGCATACCTAGGAAATATATTCTTAGGTAAAGACTGGCCAGGTTGATTACATCATCTGGTGTACCTATCAAACTCAATATAGGCTTGGCTATGAGTTGACCCAAAGCCAATAATAAAAATCCACTTATTATAGCTATGCTCACACTCGTGTGAACTACTTCTTCGACCTTATCCTCTTTTTTTTGCCCTATATATTTTGCAATTACAACGTTACTGCCTAGCGATAGGCCTATAAATAGACTGATCATCAGATTAATCACAGGTCCATTTCCCCCAACAGCAGCTAGTGATCGACTACCTGCATATCTGCCAACTACAGCCATATCTGCAGAGTTGAATAACTGTTGCAATATGCCACTTGCTGCAACAGGCAAGGCAAATAATAGTATCTTAGCTAGTAAGGGGCCATTTAACATATCTATATAATTTTTTTTATTCTCTTTATTCACTAGTATCACCTTCTACATTCACAGTTTATATGTTTATACCTATACAGTTAGAGTTCATTCATATAATGAAAAAAGACCCTAGTAAAAACTAGAGCCTAATCACGTGGCTACGTCCTATTCTTCCAGGCAGCTTCCCACCAAGTACCTTCAGCGCTAAGGAGCTTAACTTCTGTGTTC
>NZ_JRNB01000119.1 GCF_000758885.1 Peptostreptococcus sp. MV1
TCTTGATATAGGCTGTGACCAGATGATAGCCTATCAGACAGGCTAAGTAAATCTATTAAAATTTCTTTTGTATTAGTCCATTTTTTATAGGTTGATTATACAATCAACCCTATATAATTAATCTTATAAAGAATTAAAAAAGTGTTTTATTAAAAACACGAAAATAATTAGAATAAGTGTTGACACTCAAGATGAAAAGATATATAATTGAATTAAAGAAATATTTGTGATTTTAAAAAGGCACATATAAATATCTCGGATTAAGCAATATATATTGGATTATTAAATAATATAATTATATTATATAAAGAAGGTGATAGCATGAAAAAATATAAAAGACTAGAAGAATTAGTAAATATAAGGAGTGGTAGTCCTCAATTTAGGATTGATGAAACCACGGACCAGTCAGCACCAGTATATAACTTTTATGGTCAGTCGGAGATCTATGAAGATTTGTCTGGAATTTCATCTATGAATGATGATGTTCAGAAAAAAATTATTAGGACATTTGACAGGGTGATGACTTTAAATGAAGGAGATTTAGTCTTTAGTTTAATATCAGGAACTGCATCAATAGTTAGCGGCAAAAATAAAGGTTATATGTGTACACAGAATTACCTTGTTCTTAATCCTAACGAAAAAGTGGATAGTAAATATTTGATATATCTATTAAATGAAGATAAAAGCATACAAAGACAGTTACAGATGGGGCTTCAAGGATCAACTGTACTAAAATACAGTATAAAGCAAGTTAGAGAACTAAGAATAGTTAAGCTTCCAGGGCTTCATATTCAAAAAATAATAGGTGATATATATTTAAAGCAGCTAAAACTATCCGCATTAAAAAAAAGGGTGATAGAATATGAAAAAATGATGCTGATGGAGAAGCTTAGAACATACAAGTAATTCAATACGTTGTCAAATAAGTGTGTAAAACTTAAGATGATTCAAATAGTAAAACAGGAGGATATAATATGGATGAATTGACATTTGAAAAAAATCTCATAAGCTATATTTCAAAAGGTATTGTTTGTAACAATAAAATTTTTGATAGTGCTACTGAAGAAAAATTGAACACAGAAAAGCAATCAAAATTAAAACAAGAATTGTATAATAGTGGCAAAATTTGCGATAAACTGGAACCATATGATATACAACAAAGATATGGATTTAAATCTAATTTATGGACATACATGCCAACTATAAAAACTACAGAAGATTTGTGGATGAATTTTAAATCTATATTAGAAAGTCACAATTATGGGCCTTTAGAAGGTAAAAAACTTAGCGATAATGAATTCAATCAAGTAAAGTCGATAATATCAGCGATTAGAACACCATACGAAGCAGGCCAGTTCTTATATGGATATAATGGTGTATCACAGGTAAATGTAGATTTAGATAGTGGTAAACACGCAATCTTAACCGTATTTGACCAGAGACAGGTTGGGGCAGGAGAGACTGTATACCAGGTTGTAAATCAGATACAAAGGCCAGCAAAGAGACCAGGCATGAAGAAGAGGATCTTTGACACAACTCTATTGATAAATGGATTACCTATTATACAGATAGAAGAAAAAAAGGATGGCAGAGATGTAAATGAAGCTTTGAATCAGATGCACCAGTATATAGACGAGGGACAGTATACAGATATTTTTTCGACCCTACAGATATTAGTAGGTATGACACCAAATAATACCAAGTACATGGCAAATACAACATCTGATAAATTTAATAAAGACTTTGCATTTAACTGGCAGAGAAAAGAAGATAATAATCCTGTCAGAGGATGGCAAGAGTTTGCAGACTCGATGCTGACTATACCAATGGCCCATCAAATGGCGACAAACTATATGATCCTAGACGGTACAAAAAACAAAGAATCCTTAAAAGTCATGAGGTCATATCAGGTATATGCAACACAAAATGCTATTAATGCTATCAAACATGCCGATTTTAACTTTGGTACAAATAAGTTGGGATATATATGGCATACTACAGGCTCAGGTAAAACGATTACCAGCTTTAAGACTGCTTGGCTGGCCAATAGACTTTCTAATATAGATAAGGTGGTATTTGTAGTAGATAGGATAGCCCTTACCAAGCAAACTTTAGATAGCTATATGGCCTATGATCCGGACTATTCAACAACAGACAACTCAAAATCATCTGCAGTTATGGATACCGAAAACACGGGTGAGCTTAGCAGAAAATTAAAGTCAAAGGAAGGTGGAATAATAGTCACATCAGTTCAAAAATTACATAAGTTGGTCCAGAGGTCGGGCTTTAAATCTCCTGATAGGAATATTCTTTTTGTTGTGGATGAGGCGCATAGGTCAACTGGTGGAGAAAGCTTTGACGCTATACAAAAAGCCTTTAAAAAAGCTGCTTGGATAGGGTATACGGGAACACCAATGTTTGATAATAAATCTAAAGGACTTAGGACGCAGGATATCTTTGGAGAATTATTGCATGCCTACACAATTAAAGAAGCTATAAAAGACAAGAATGTACTAGGATTTAAGGTTGACTTTGAAACAACAATAGACGAGAAAGAAATGAAGGAAAAGTATCTGCCAAGCTTCTATGCGGACCAACACCCCAAATGGAGAGAAGATCAGATAAAGAAAAAGATAGATAATATTGGTCCAGAAGATATGGATGATGCAGTAGAAGCCAGCTTCTACGATGAAAACTATGACCATGTCAAATTAGTTGTAGAAGATATATTTAAAAACTGGAGAAATAGGTCCAATGACTTCAAGTATAATGCTATGTTGACTACACATGTGGGTGGTAATAAGGCGTCTATACCTATGGCCGTAATGTATTATGATGAGTTTCAAAGGGTAAATGAGGAAAGGCGATCAAAAAATTTATTTACTTTAAAAGTTGGTATAACATTTAGCATAAATAATACTAATAATGATCAAATGCTGAAAACCAACCAAGATTTAACAAGGATAATTGAAAATTATAATACGGAATTTGGTACAGAATTCGGTTTAGATGATGTGACAGGCTATACTCAGGACCTAACAATGAGATTAAAAAAGGCTTCATCTGATGGGAAAAATTTAGATCTAGTAATAGTGGTAGATCAATTGTTAACAGGTTTTGATGCCCCTGAAATGAATACATTGTACGTTGATAGAACCCTAAAAGGAGCTGGCTTAATTCAGGCTTATTCTAGGACAAATAGAATACATAATATGCAAGATAAGCCTTGGGGAAGAATTGTAAACTACAGATGGCCAGCTTATAACGAAAAATTAATGAAAGAGGCTCTTGCCATATACTCTGAAAAAACGTCTGCTGATTTAAAAAAGACTACGAGAGAGTTGGTAGATGATGATGGAATACTTGCTAAGGAATTTAACACTGTATTTAAAGAGGTTAAGGAAATAGTAGATAAGCTAGCGGATATGACTAGTGAGTTTATAGAGTTACCGGCTTCTGAAAACAAAAAAGAAGAAATGTTTGGCTTGTTGAGAAAATACAATATGGGAATGGCTAAGTTAAAACAATATGATCCAGAAAAAACCAAGGATGGTCAGGAGATTGGTTTCGATTATGATAGGCCAGAAGCGCTACTAGAAGCATTGGGAATGACATCAGATCAAGAAATACAGCTTACAACAGTTTTGGCAAATGAATTAAAGCAAGAGTTAGCTAAGATAAAGAAAGTCTCAATATACCAATTGGAGTTAAAGATGACCCATGTAAAAGAGATAAGCGTAAACTATGACTATTTAAATGAGTTAGTAGCTGATTTATTAAATCAGATACACGAAAACAAGAAGGACGAGGCTGAAGATACTAGAAATAGCTTATACAAATTTGCAGACGGAATGGATGATAGAATATATGCTAAGAAAATAAAAAATGCTACAGATGCTATTTATAATGGTGAATACCCACCAGAAGGCAGCCATTTTAAATATCCTGCCAAGCCTGAGAAGAGTAACCAATTTATAAATCAGGCCAATGAAGCCAGTGTAGAAAAGAAATTGCTGGATTTCAGGATTAAGTGGGGATTGGTAGATATAATATCTAAGGAAGACATGAGTAGTATGATAAATTCTCATAGGTATGGACAGGATGATTTAGATGATGCCAATATGGTCACTATGATCTTGACAGAGTCTAGCAATAAGTATAAGACTTTAGCCTATGATGAAAGCATAAAGTCAATGTCAAAGATAAAGTACAGAAAAGAGCTAAGATTTGCTCTAAAAAGTATTGCAGATGATATTGTGGGAGAATAGTCATGGTATTAGAAAATAAGTTAAATATAAGTAGTGATTTAGAACTTAATAAGCTCGAAGAAAAAATAAGCAAAAGCAAGGCACTAGACATGTTCGAAAGCGGAAAAATCAAGCAAATTGAAGTTGGCACATTTAAAGGTTTATCCCAGATTCATAAATATCTATTTGAAGATATATACGATTTTGCAGGTCAAATAAGAGGAGTAAATATATCCAAGGGGAATTTTAGGTTTGCACCTATAATGTACCTTGAAGAGGCTCTCAACAAAATCGATCAAATGTCACAATCGAATTTTGATGAAATAATAGAAAAATATGTGGAAATGAATGTGGCCCATCCATTTAGAGAAGGTAATGGCAGGAGTATGAGAATTTGGCTGGACTGTATACTAAAAAAGGAACTAGGTCTAGTGGTCGATTGGAGTATTGTCGATAAGCAAGATTATCTATTGGCCATGGAAAGAAGTCCAGTTAAGGATATAGAGATTAAATATTTGTTAAAAGCTGCCTTGACAGATAGGGTAGATGATAGAGAAATCTATATGAAGGGTATAGATGCTAGCTATGGATATGAAGGTTATAGTGAGTATAAGGCTAGTGAACTTAGGTAAGGAGGAGTGTATTTTATGAAAGATAAGGAAGTTAGGAAGGTTCCCAAGCTACGTTTTCCTGGATTTACGGATGATTGGGAACAGTGTAAGTTGGGTGAACTTGCCGTTTTCAACCCTAAAGAGGAAATTCCCGATGTGTTTGAATATGTTGACCTTGAGTCGGTAGTTGGTACTCAGATGTTGTCTCATAGAACTGAGGAGAAAGCAATCGCACCGTCCAGAGCGCAGAGGTTAGCTCATACAGGAGACTTGTTCTATCAGACTGTTAGACCGTATCAAAAAAACAATTATCTATTTGAAAAGACTGATAAACACTATGTTTTTTCAACGGGATATGCTCAGTTGCGTCCATTCATAGATGGTTACTTTTTACTCAGCCTTGTTCAGAACGGACAGTTCGTTAAAACTGTTTTGGATAACTGTACTGGAACAAGTTACCCAGCAATTAACGCAAATGACTTGGCAGAAATTGAGGTGTTCTCACCGAAAGATGAACAAGAACACCATCAAATCGGAACATACTTCCGCAACCTCGACAACCTTATCACCCTTCATCAGCGTAAGTTGGAAAACTTGAAAAATCTGAAAAAAGGCCTACTTCAAAAAATGTTTCCTAAAAATGGTGAAAAGGTACCAGAGCTAAGATTTCCAGGATTTACTGACGATTGGGAACAGCGTAAGTTGGGAGATATGTTATTGTGTGAGTTTAAGGGAAGAGCTAAACTTGAAAATGTTGGATATAAAAGTAAATATTTAGATGCAAACTATCTTAATGGTGGAAAATTAATTTATGTGGATAGTGAGTCTGACGTAAATAAAAATGACATTATTATATTATGGGATGGTTCACAAGCAGGTGCTGTATATTATGGATTTGAGGGGGCGTTAGGAAGCACATTGAAGGCATTCACTCCTCTTGAGTCAGGTGAATTTATTTTTCAACAATTAAAGAGAGATCAACAAATAATCTTTGATAAATTTAGAACTCCTAATATACCACATGTTATAAAAACATTTACAGATGAATTTATAATAAGTAGGACAGATATAAAAGAGCAAGAAAAAATATCAGAATTTTTTAGGAATATAGATAACCTTATTACCCTTCACCAGCGTAAGTTAGAGCATTTGCAGATGCAGAAAAAAGGTTTATTACAGCAGATGTTCGTATAAAAGCACATAAAATTAAGAATAGGAGATTAACATGGATAATAAAATACAATCAATAACAAGCAAATTATGGGCTATGGCCAACGAACTGAGAGGAAATATGGATGCCTCAGAGTTTAAAAACTACATACTTTCATTTATGTTTTACAGGTATTTATCTGAACATCAGGAGAGATATCTTGCTGAAACAAATGTTTTGGAACCTAGAGAGGGCATGACGATAAACGATATATACATGGAAGAAGCCGTTGGAGAGGACTTAAACGATTATCTTGAGGAGATTGCTCTTAGTCTCGGCTATGCAATTGCTCCAGAAGACACATGGGAAAGTCTTTGTAATAAGATAAATGACAGTAGTGTCATACCTAGTGACTATCAGAATATATTTGATAATTTTAATAATAATGTAAAATTAAATACCAATGCAGAAGAAGACTTTACAGGTGTGTTTAACGACATTAACCTAGGTGATTCAAGACTTGGAGCAACTACAACTGCTCGTGCCAAGGCTCTTAGTAATATTGTTAAGTTGGTTGATGAAATAGACTATATGTCAGAAGATGGAAGAGATATACTTGGTGAAATATACGAGTATTTGATTGGTCAGTTTGCAGCTAGTGCAGGTAAAAAAGGTGGAGAATTCTATACTCCGCATCAGGTGAGCCAGATATTAGCCAGGATAGTGACTAGTGGCAGGAAAGAAACTAGTGAAAAATTTAGTCTATATGACCCGACTATGGGTTCAGGATCACTTTTGTTGACTGTTAGAGATGCTTTGCCAGGTGGAGAAAAAACAGGTTCTATAGATTTTTATGGCCAGGAGTTAAATACAACTACTTATAACTTAGCTAGGATGAATTTGATGATGCATGGAGTAGAGTATAAGAATATGACTTTACACAATGCTGACACACTTGAAAATGACTGGCCAGATGGTCCAGATGATAAGGGGATTGATCGTCCGAGGTCATTTGATGCAGTAGTTGCTAACCCACCTTATTCAGCAAAATGGGACAACAGTGAGCGTAAATTAAAGGACCCTAGATTTTCGGAGTATGGCAAGTTGGCACCAGCTTCAAAGGCGGACTTTGCATTTATACTACATAGTTTATATCACTTAAAAGATACAGGTAAAATGGCCATAGTATTGCCGCATGGTGTATTATTTAGAGGAGCTGCAGAAGGAAAGATACGTAAGGTTCTCATAGAAAGTAAAAATTACCTAGACGCTGTTATAGGATTACCTTCAAATTTATTCTATGGTACAGGTATACCAACGACTATACTTGTATTTAGAAAGGATAGGACAGCAAGAAATGTACATGATATTCTGTTTATAGATGCTAGTAATGAGTTTGTCAAAGGAAAGAATCAGAATACACTAACAGATGAGATAATTGATAAGATAGTGACTACTTATGAAAAACGTGAAACTGTTGATAAATATTCATACCTTGCTAGTATGGAAGAGATAAAAGAAAATGACTACAATCTTAATATTCCAAGATATGTGGATACTTTTGAGGAAGAAGAACCAATAGACTTACTGGAAGTTGCCAGATTGTTGGAAGAAGACAACAGAGAAATTGCTAAGTTAGAAGCAGAAATCAACGAACAGTTGAAAATATTGGGATTGGAGTTATAAAATTGTAGGGAAAGGCTATGCCTTTCCCTATTTGGCTATCAAGATTGGGAACAGCGTAAGTTGGATGAATGTTTTTACGAAAGAACTGAAAAACAGAGTACAGGGGAATTATTGTCAGTAACAATAGAAAATGGGGTAAGAAAATTCAGTGAATTATTAAAAAAGGATAATTCTAGTGAAGATAAA
Source organism: Peptostreptococcus sp. MV1 (assembly GCF_000758885.1). Classification (GTDB taxonomy): domain Bacteria; phylum Bacillota; class Clostridia; order Peptostreptococcales; family Peptostreptococcaceae; genus Peptostreptococcus. The sequence continues at coordinate 7,881 of NZ_JRNB01000119.1, forward strand.
TCGAATTATAAAAAAGTTTGCAAAGGTGACATTGCGTATAACTCTATGAGGATGTGGCAGGGAGCTTGTGGTAAATCAGATTATGATGGTTTAGTAAGTCCTGCATATACTGTATTAGTGGCAAAAATAAATGTAGATTCAAATTATATGGCATATATGTTTAAAACATATGATATGCTTGTTAAATTTCAAAGATTTTCGCAAGGAATGACATCGGATACTTGGAATCTAAAATTTAATGCATTGAAAAAAATAGAATTATACATAGGTAGTTATAAAGAACAAAAAGAAATATGTAATATAATGGTGATGCTTGACAACCTTATTACCCTTCACCAGCGTGAGTAGTTAAAATATTACACAATTTGTTTAACCTAAAGAAAGACCAGATAAGGATCTCATAACAATATCAATATCCTTATTTTCCAGTTCCTGTATGATATGTAAGTAGGTTTTTTGCGTGGTGGCTATACTAGAGTGTCCTAGTCTGCGAGCAACGCTAGCTGTTGAAACTCCTGCAAATAACAGCAATGAGGCGTGTGTATGCCTTAATCCATGTAGGCTTATTACAGGGATTTTTGCCTTCTCACATCTACGTTTTAGTAGGCTATTAATCGTTGAATTGTAGACTGGTTTAATACCCACAAAAATAGGTTGATCATTTGGTAGACCTTTGATCAATTGCGAAAATTGAATTATGGTTTGCCAATCAAGATGAATTTTCCTTACCGATGATTTGTTTTTTGTAGGCAGAAAACCTCCAACATATTTGTAGTCCCATGTTTTGTTTATTGATAAAACTTGCCTAGAAAAATCAAAGTCATTAGGAGTCAATGCAAGGGCTTCTGAAAATCTCATACCAGTTTTTGCAACAAGTAGGATAAACCAGTCCCAATTTAAGTGTCCATCTAATTCTAGAGAATCTAATAGTTTGTGCAGTTCGTACTGGTTTAGATATTTTTGTTTTTTGATACGTGGCTGTTTGCCTTTAATGATAACTTTTCTTGTAGGATCTCTATCAATGAGGCCATCGTCTACAGCATCGAGAATAGAAGATTTTAGCTGATGGTGGAAATCCATTGTAGTCTGCCTTTCGTGGTATATAGCGTAGTCATTGATCAACTTTTGATAGGCAATTCTGCTCATTTCACCAACTTCCAGATCTGGAATTAGTCTCTCCAGCCATGAATGGGTCATAAGGTATTTATTCATTGTAACTGCACGTATAGCACCTTCTTTGTAAATGTGTATCCACCTTCTATAATACTCATGAAATAGTTCGTTTCTCTTGTTATTAATATACATAATGTTACCCCCTTAAATCTACTCACGCTGATGAAGGGTAATAATGTTATCTAGATATTTGAAAAATTCACATATGCAATTCTGTTCGTTCGATGAGGGATAAAGCAAATCTACTTTCGTTAAATCTGAATTTCTAAGATGTACAACTGATTTTCCTTGTGCCCTCTTTGAGAGTTCTTTTTGTTGCCTTCCATTTGAAATTGTTAACGCTAGAAATGTAGGGATAATACTTTCATTAACAGAAATAATGTTCAAATCTCCGCCAAGTATAATTCCGCTATTTTCAACTACTGAAGCTCTTGAAATATCACTTGCAGTTTCACCAGAGGCCGGCACAATAACTTCACCGCCTTTACTTAGCACTGAATTTGGCTTTTCTTTAACATAAGTATCTATGTTTCTGATAACAGTTTCATAATTAGTATACAATCTACCATAAAGAATAATTGGTTGCCCATGTATAACTAGATCTGCTTTTGAATAACCATTCCCCTTAGAAAATTCTGATATATCTCCCAACTTACGCTGTTCCCAAGCAATTCAATTATAATAAAAAGATTACTATTTAACTTATTTAGAAAAATTTACAATTCCCAACAAGTTTTGAAATTTACGATTGATATTAATAGGTTTGGAACTGAATGTATTAAGAAAGCTTTAAGATAAGAACATACAATCAACCCCCATCCTATTCCTATAACTTAGGATATCAAATATACCTTCCAAGCAACAGTCAGGAGAAGAATTTAAATAATACCACTGCGAAGATGAAGATTCGAAAATCCAGGTGCTTGCACATTTGGATTTTCCTGAATCGAGCACTGGTATTATAAATTCTTACTCCGGGTTGCTGAAGGTGTATGGATATCTATAACCAGTAGGATTTATTGCTTGAAAAGTTGTAAAATTAATGATAAAATCAATTATAGGATAGTGATATTCAAGAAATAAAATATAAGATTCAGAATAAAGGAGGAGATTTATGTTAGAAATAGGTTTGAAGCGTGTTGAAAAGACAATGGTTGATAAGACTAATACAGCAGCTGCTATAGGTAGTGGAGGTTTAGAAGTATTTTCTACACCAAGTATGATATCTCTAATGGAGTGTACTTGCAAGCTGTGTGCCCAGGAACACCTAGAAGAAGGCTTGGGGACTGTAGGAATATCTGTAGAAACTAATCACAAGGCAGCTACTCCAATAGGTATGGAGGTTACTTGTGAGTGTGAATTGGTAGAGATAGATAGGTCAAGACTAGTCTTTAAGGTTAGGTGTTATGATGAGTTGGAAGAAATTGGTGAGTGTACTCACCAGAGATTTATCGTTGATAACGAAAAGTTCCTTGCCAATGTAAATGACAAGATAGAAAGGGCTAAGAACAAGTAAATTTGTCAAGATAAATAGGTGTTGGACTAAAATGGGTAATACCTAGGAATAATAGACAAGAGAATAGATGCAAGAGGAAATGACAAAACAAAAGAGCTAAGAACCTTATATGTGATGGAGGGTCCTAGCTCTTTTTTGATGATTGTTTTTTATTATATATCACACTCATATTTCTATAATTATTCAAAGTCCTTGTACATAAGTGATGGCTGTATACCTGTGTTGTTCTGGTACTTGCCGCTCTTGTACAGGTCGTATTCACCAAGTATATCATGGTAGTATATCTGGCAAATCTGTGTATTTGGATATATCTTGATAGGTTGAACACAGAATATTTCTAGAGTCCAGTATCCAGCAAAACCGATATCACCAAAGCCTGCAGTTACATGTATAAACAGACCTAGTCTGCCTGTAGATGACCTACCTTCTAGCATAGGTACAAATTTTTCAGTCTTAGTAAATTCATTTGTCCTGCCAAGGTATAGCTTGTTTGGTTCAAGAATTAGACCCTCTTCTGGGATTTTTATCTTCTTTGTCTTGTTTGGTATTTTCATATCCAATAGGTCATTTTCGTATACCAAGAGTTCATCACTCAGGGTTAGGTTGTAGCTATTAGGATTTACCTTAGACTCGTCAAATGGTTCAATTACTATTTTTTTTTCTTTTATATTTTTCAGTATTTCCTTACCTGATAGTATCATTGTCTTCTCCTTTCGAAAAAAAGAATTATATTTGTATTTTAGCACAAAAATCCATATATTGAAATCATTTAAAGAAAAGTAGAGGATATTTTTTACTTATTTAGGGCGCTTATAGTATAATAGAGTCATGAGCAATTTTATGGGGGTGATAGGTATGGATATAAAGACATTGACAGAAAGGGTAATAGGTGGTCACTTGGTTACAAGAGAAGAGGCTCTATTCTTGTATGACCAGCCACTTGTGGACTTGGGGAGGTATGCAAATGCCATTAGAGAACACTTTTGTGGTGACCAATTTGATATATGTACCATTATAAATGGCAAGAGTGGCCTCTGTTCAGAGGATTGTCGTTTTTGCGCCCAGTCTAGTCACTATAATACAGGGGCTAAGGTATATTCACTATTATCAGAGGAAGAAATACTGGCAGATGCAAAGAAGAATGATGAGCAAGGAGTGCTCAGGTATTCTATAGTTACAGCTGGCAAGAAGCTGTCTAATGATGAAGTGGATAGTATGTGTCAGATAATAAGAAGGATAAAGAAAGAGTGTGATATTTCCGTATGTGTATCTTTTGGCCTTTTGGATGAAGAACAGTTCAGAAAAGTTAAAAAGGCTGGAGCAGATAGGGTCCACAATAATTTAGAGGCATCAAAGAGGTTTTTCCCATACGTATGTAGTAGTCATACCTTTGCTGACAAGCTTGAGGCTATAAGGGCTGCTCAAGCTGCAGGTTTGGATGTATGTAGTGGAGGTATTATGGGACTAGGAGAGACTGTAAAGGACCGTATTGATATGGCACTTAGTCTTAGAGAGATAGGCATTAAGAGTATCCCTATTAATATGTTAAATCCTATTCTGGGTACTCCAATGGAAAAGTATGATAAATTGACGAGTGATGAAATGCAGAGAATAGTCAGCGTGTATAGGTTTATTTTACCAGATGCTTTTATCCGACTAGCTGGTGGTAGAGGCCTGATAGGTGATAAGGGCAAGTCCTGTTTCCAATCTGGTGCCAATGCGGCTATATCGGGTCATATGCTGACTACTGCTGGTATAACAGTTGAGACAGACAAGAGGCTTTTAGAAGAAATGGGCTACAGGATATATAGGTAGTATAGGTAATGATATATGTGCTATTAATATATAATTCATAGATTTATAGCTTAATAAATAATTTATATAAGTGGGTTAAATAATAATGATTAAAATGATTGCGTTTGGAGGTAGTAGATGAAATTAATTGTGGGTACTAGGGGCAGTGACTTGGCTCTTGCACAGACCGACAGTATAATTGATATGATTTTGGATAAATTTCCAGACTTGGAGATAGAAAAAAAGATAATTAAAACCAAGGGTGATAAGATTCTAGATAGGTCACTTGACAAGATTGGAGACAAGGGTATATTTGTAGAGGAAATAGAAAGAGAATTGTTAGATGGGAGCATAGACTTTGCAGTTCATAGTCTAAAGGATATGCCTACAAAAATTGGTTCAGGTCTAAAGTTGACAAGGACACCTTTGAGACAAGACCCCAGAGATGTCTTGGTTCTTAATTCAAAGTACAAAATTAGTTCGGATAAGGTGATGCAATGGCTAAGAACTAGTGAAGGTCTAAAAATAGGGACTGGTAGCAAGCGTAGGATAGCCCAATTGAAAAAAATAAACGAGTCTATAGTTCCAGTTATGATCAGGGGGAATATAGGGACCAGGATAGAAAAAATATATAAAGAGGACCTAGATGCCATAGTCATAGCTGCTGCAGGTATTAATCGTTTAGGGATTAGTGGTATAAGTGCCTACCATTTTTCCTATGATGAGATGGTTCCAGCATGTGGTCAGGGGGCTCTGGCTGTAGAGGTAAGGTCTGAGGATGAGTATATCAATGGCATACTTGATTCCCTGGCTGATGACCAGGCGTGTATGGAAGTAGAGGCAGAGAGGGCTTTTTTAGAGACCATAAATGGGGGCTGTCATGTACCTGTAGGTGCCATTGTCAATGAATCTGACGACGGATACTATCTTAGGGGAATGTATGGAAATGAAAATTGTGAAAGCATAGTATATGGGCAGATTAGATTTGAGGTTGGTATTGAATCTGCTAGGCAGGCAGGTATTGATCTGGCCAAGGTCCTAATTGAAAAGTTAAAAGAGGAAGAAAAATATGAGTAAGGGAAAAGTCTACCTAGTTGGGGCAGGCCCTGGTGACTATGGTCTAATAACCTTGAAGGGGATAGACTGCATAGCCAAGGCTGACATAATTATTTATGATAGGCTGGTAAATAGGGACCTATTAAAAAGTGCCAAGCCCGGGTGTGCGTTTGTATACGTTGGCAAGAAGTCAAGCAAGCATATAATGGCTCAAGAACAGATAAATGATACTATAGCTGAGTCTGCAGCTAGTGGCAAGATTGTAGTTAGGTTGAAGGGTGGAGACCCATTTGTATTTGGCAGGGGTGGAGAAGAGGCTGAGCTTATATACGACCAGGGCATAGACTTTGAAATTGTGCCAGGGGTAACGTCCTCTATAGGTGGTTTGGCCTATGCTGGTATTCCGGTTACCCACCGTGATTTTGCCTCGTCATTCCATGTGGTGACTGGCCATGCCAAGAAGGATGATAGTCTGGATATAAACTGGGAGTCCCTGGCTAAGGAAAAGGGGACTGTGGTATTTTTGATGGGGATTGGAAATATCAAGCATATTGCAGAGATGCTTATTAGTCATGGCAGAGCCCCTGAGACACCAGTTGCCTTTGTATCGAATGCAACTAGCTACAAGCAGAGGACTGTTAGGACTAATTTGGGCGATGCCTACGAATGTGTTCACAGGGAAGCAATCAAGCCTCCTAGCCTCTTTGTAGTGGGTGGAGTAGTTAGTTTGTCTGACAAGCTTGGTTTCTATGAGAGAAAGCCCTTATTTGGAAAGACTATAATATTGACTAGGACTAGGAAGAAAAATAGTGACCTGAGGAAAAAAATAGAGGAATTAGGAGGTAAGACCTTTGAACTGTCGACTATAGATATAAAAGACAAGAAGGATATAGGAAGGGTCTTGATTGAGAAACTGACTAGCAGGAAATACACTCATATAGCCCTTACAAGTCACAATAGTGTGGATATATTCTTCAAAAACCTTATAAAAGAAGGTTTTGATTTTAGGAAACTGGCTGGAGTCAAGATTGCCAGTGTAGGCAAGGCTACTAGCAAGGCCATTATGGTGTATGGACTTGTTCCAGATATTGAGACTAGTCGATCTACAGGGGCAGACCTTGCAGATGTGATTCTTGAGGACATAGGAAATGCTGGATATGAAAATCCATCTATTCTATTCCCATGTTCTGAAATAGCCAGCAAGTCTATAGAGGATGCCATGAAGTCTGCCAGGGTAGACCTTGATAGGGTGGACTTGTACACCAATACCGTAAATATGGCTATAAAGGATGAACTTTTGGATATTCTAGTCAAGGAAAAGATTGATTATATAACCTTCACGAGCTCTTCGACTGTCAAGTATCTAGTGGAGATTTTAGGTAGAGACAGAGAGCTCATAAGAGGCATAAAGAAGGTGTCAATTGGTAGCATAACTAGTCAGACTATAAGGGACCTAGGCTTTAGTGTGGATATGGAATCAGACTCCGCTAGTATAGATTCGATGCTGGCTGCCATATTAGAAGATGTAAAAGGAGATATAAATGATAAGAAGACCGAGACGATTAAGAGTGAGTAAGATAACTAGAGATTTGGTGAGAGAAACTAGGCTAGATATGAAGGTTTTGGTGTACCCAATCTTTGTTGTCGAAGGAGAAAATATTAAAAGTGAAATTAAGTCCATGCCAGGTGTATATCATTTTTCAATAGATAAGCTAGATGATGAGATTGAAGATATAATAAATCATGGAATACAAAATATAATGATATTTGGGGTTACGCATGACAAGGATGCCTGTGCAAGCTCAGGTTTTGCAGAGGATGGTATAGTACAAAGGGCCGTTAGGAAGGTAAAATCATTGACTAACGACCTGAATGTCATAACTGATGTCTGTATGTGCGAGTACACTGATCATGGTCATTGTGGTATCCTAGACGATACAGGCTATGTGGACAATGACAGGACCTTGGCAGTTCTAGCCAAGATAGCCCTTAGTCATGCCCAGGCAGGGGCAGATATGGTGGCCCCATCAGACATGATGGATGGAAGGGTTGGAGCAATTAGGAAGGTCCTTGACGAGCATGGCTTTGTGAAGGTGGGGATTATGGCCTACAGTGCCAAGTTTGCATCCAACTTCTATGGACCTTTTAGGGATGCGGCCGATTCAGCGCCAGCCTTTGGAGATAGGAAGACCTACCAGATGGACCCTTCAAACTTTAGAGAGGCCATGCTAGAATGTGCCTATGATATAGAGGAAGGGGCAGACATGATAATGGTCAAGCCAGCCCTGTCATACCTAGATGTAATAAGGGGGGCTAGGGATAGGTTTGATGTACCTATAGTAGCCTATAATGTAAGTGGTGAATACTCTATGATTAAATTAGCCATAAGTCAAGGACTTCTCAATGAAGAGGCCATGTATGAGGCGGTCATGTCTATAAAGAGGGCAGGTGCAGATATAATAATCACTTATTTTGCCAAGGACTTGGTCAGGTATATTGGTAGCTATTAGGTTTATAAATAATTTTTCTGACGATACGTATTTATTACAGTGGTTAAAATATTTAAATAAAGGGCTCATCTTGAGCCCTTTTTGAGTGCAAGAAAGTATCCTCAATTATATTGGTATTTATGCCAAATATTGTATATAATATTATAAGTGAAAGATTATATATGGGAGGTGGCTATGTTTTTTCCAGTAATGATAGACTTATCGGATATAGATGTCTTGGTAGTAGGCGGCGGCAAGATTGCCTACAGGAAGGTCAAAAAGCTTTTGAACTTCGGTGGCAGGATAAGGGTGGTTGCCCTTGATTTTTGTCAGGAGTTTTATGCTGAAAATGAAGCAAGTATAAGGATGTTTAAAAGGGCCTTTGAAGATACAGACCTAGATGGGGTCGACTTAGTTTATACAGCCACTGATAATAGTGACCTCAATGCCCATATAAGTGACCTATGCAGGTCAAGGAAGATATTGGTGAATAGGGTGGATGACCATACTGATTCAAGCTTTATAAATATGGCAAGCACAAGCAAGGTCTATGATGGACAGGATGTTTTGCTGGCTGTATCATGTTTTGGACAAAACCCTAGCTTGACCAAGTATATATGCAAGAAGTTAGAGGAAGATTTTTTGGAGGATAGATAATGAATATAGATGATTTAAACCCTGCCCAAAGGCAGGCAGTAGAGAGGACTGAGGGGCCGGTATTGATTTTGGCTGGAGCCGGCTCTGGCAAGACCAAGGTACTGACTACTAGGATAGCCTACCTAGTAGAAGACAAGCAGGTCATGCCGGCAAATATTTTGGCCATAACCTTTACAAACAAGGCAGCCAACGAAATGAGGGAGAGGGTTGAAAAGATAATCGGGGAAAACTCTAGGGATATGTGGATATCTACCTTCCACTCATGCTGTGTGAGAATTTTGAGGAAGGACATCAACAAGATAGGGTATAACAGGAGTTTCGTAATTTATGATACTTCAGACCAGTTGACCCTGGTAAAAGACTGTTTGAAGGAACTGAATTTGGACGATAAAAAGTTTGAACCAAAGAGCATAATATCCTACATATCATCAGCCAAGGACAAGCTACAGACACCCAAGGACTTTGCTAGAGAGGCCGCCGGAGATGTATGGTTATCAAAAATAGCTGATGTCTATGCCATCTACCAGGATAGACTCTTGAGAAATAGTGCCCTGGACTTTGATGACCTAATAGTCAAGACAGTAGAGCTACTCCAGTCAAACGAGGATGTCCTAAACTTTTACAGGGGCAAGTTCAAGTATATAATGGTGGATGAGTACCAGGATACATCAAGAGCCCAGTATGAATTGATCAAGATGCTGGCCCAGGGTCACCAGAATATATGCGTGGTTGGGGATGATGACCAGAGTATATATGGATGGAGAGGGGCAGATATCAGGAATATATTGGAGTTTGAAAAGGACTATGATGATGTATTTGTTGTGAAGTTGGAACAGAATTACAGGTCTACCCAGCTGATACTAGACACTGCCAACCACCTTATAGCCAACAATATAGAGAGAAAGAAAAAGAGGCTATGGAGTGACAAGAAGGAAGGCCAGTTGGTCAAGGTCAAGCTACTTAGAAATGAGGTAGAAGAGGCCAGCTATGTGGCAGAAGAAATATACAATAATTCTATGGAGACAGGTAGACCTTTTGAAGACTACGCTGTCCTATACAGGGCCAATGCCCAGGCCAGAGCAGTAGAAGACGCCCTGAACAGGTTCCAGATACCCTATAATATATATGGGGGTACCAAGTTCTATGAGAGAAAAGAAATAAAGGACCTATTGGCCTATCTTAGGATAATAGTCAACCCACAGGACGATATATCGGTCAAGAGGGTAATTAATGTTCCTAGGAGGGGTATAGGTCTAAGGACAATAGAAAAGCTGGAAGACAGGTCTAGCTTGATGAAGGAGAGCATCTACTCTGTTATTTTGGATGTAGATAATAATTCTGATATATCTACCAAGGCCAAGAAGAGCATAAATGAGTTTTTGGACCTGATAGGTATATTTAGGACTTTAGTTGATGCCTATTCGCCTAGTCAGTTAGTAGAAAAGGTTCTTGATATGACAGGCTATATTTATGAGCTAGAAGAGATAGTGGCCAAGAACCAGAGTCTGCAAAACGGAAAGGCAGAGGATGCCCAGGACAGGATAGATAACCTAAAGGAATTTATATCTATAGCCATTGAATATGAAAATTCAGACCTCAACAACGAGGAAGAAAAGAATTTGGAGAATTTCCTGTCTTCTATATCACTTTCGAGTGACATAGCAGATGAGGAAGAGGAAGGCCTATCAAAGGTATCCATGATGACCATGCACTCGTCAAAGGGCTTGGAATTTCCAGTAGTATTTATAGTTGGTATGGAGGAGAAAATCTTCCCTATAGCCAGGGCCATTGCATCTATGTCTGATTCCGATATTGAAGAAGAGCGTAGGCTTTGCTATGTAGGAATCACTAGGGCCATGCAGGAACTCTACTTGACATATGCAGCTAGTAGGACCCTATATGGTAAGACCTCTGTAAATATGAAGTCCAGATTTTTGGGAGAATTGCCTGAGGAAACTGTGGAGGTTCTAGACTCACCAGTCAAGGTGAATAAGTACGACAATGCGGACTACAGCCTCCTACACAACTATGCCCAGAAGTACAAGAACAGCATGAATATGTCAAATATTAAAAGGGTAGCCAAGAGTGCCAGACTAAGTGAAGGTTTGGCTAATAGAACCAGTTCAAGTGACCAGGCTCATATGGAGACCTCACAGGAGCGACCAGGATCTAATATAGGCAGTGAAGGCAAGGGATATGACTCATATGATGCCGACACTATACCTAAGCTCAAGATTGGCTCTATAGTGGAGCACCCTAAGTTTGGAGAAGGCTCTATAATATCCAAGGCAGGGGCTGAAGTGACAATAGCCTTCAAGATAAAGGGGGTCAAGAAGATTAACCTAGAGTATACCAGCATCAAGGTTTTGAAATATTAATAAAAAAGTGAAATTATCAAGAAAGGGAGGTTGGATATGTTAAATGAAAATTCGTTTGAACTAGGCCAAGACCTAGTCGACTATATAAATGATAGCCCAACCATGTACAATGCAGTAGAGAATATAAGACTATGGTTGGATGAATACAATTTTGAGAGGCTAGATCTGGCTGATGACTGGAATCTAGTCAAGGGAGGCAAGTACTACCTAGTAGTAAATTCCTCTTCGATATTCGCTTTTGTAGTAGCAGGTGAAAGGATTGAGAAGGAAGGATTTAGGATTATAGGAAGTCATACTGACTCTCCAGGCTTTAAGTTGAAACCTAATCCAGAAATTAGAGAAGGCCAGTACCTAAAGTTAAATGTAGAACCCTATGGTGGCATGATTTTAAATACTTGGTTAGATAGGCCCCTATCCCTGGCTGGAAGAGTATTTACTAGAAATATAGACAATCCATTTAAACCAATTGAACATATAGTAAAGGTGGACAGGCCCATTTGTATAATACCTAACCTAGCTATTCATATGAATAGGGAAATAAACGATGGCTATACCTACAACAAGCAAGACGACATGGCACCTCTTGTTTTGGAGTCCTATGAGGGTGATGAAAAAGAATACATAAAATCACTTTTGCTCAGAGAGATAAATATGACTAACAGGGAAAAAATATCTATTGATGATATTTTGGACTATGATATCTACCTATATGAATACGAAAAGGGAAGTCTGATAGGTGATGAGAAAGAATACATTTCTTGTGGTAGGTTGGATAATCTTGCCAGCCTTCATGCTAGTATATCAGCGCTTTTGTATGGAGATAGTGCAGGAAGGAATATTTGTAATGAGGATATAGACATTAGGTCCTTTAGGAATGTCATGGCCATCAATGAATCCAGTATGGAAGAATCTGCACAGGACAAGGCTAGCTTTGAAGGAGTTAGGCTAGTGGCAGCCTTTAACAATGAAGAAGTAGGTAGCCAGACTAGGCAGGGGGCAGATTCCCAGCTCTTGACAAATATATTGGAGAGGATAGCTTTAGGTTTAGGTAAAAATAAGGCCCAGCTATTGAGGTCATATGAATCTTCATTTATGATATCCGCAGATTTGGCACATGCAGTTCATCCAAACAAGTCTGCTGTGGCAGATCCAACTAACAGACCAAGCTTTGCCGGCGGACCAACTATCAAGTCGCACGCAGGTCAGGCCTATGCCAGTGATGCCTACTCTGTGGCAGTATACAAGGATATATGCGATAGGAATGGTATCAAGTACCAGACCTTTGCCAATAGGTCAGACAAGAGGAGCGGATCGACAATAGGAACAATTACAGCATCCTACCTGCCTATAGCAATTGTTGATGTCGGTATGCCGATATTGGCCATGCACTCAATTAGAGAGTTGGGACATATAGATGATTATAAGGCCTACTATGAGAGCCTTTATAGGTTCTTTGAAATTTAATAAGCATATGAAATCAAAAAAAGGCCTCCACATTAATTTTTCTTAGAGTCGAAAAATGTGGAGCCTTTTTTGATTTTAATATTCTAAAATTAAACTATACTGTATTAAACTATATTGTTTTTGGTTCTGGATACTCAACACCGAATGTATCAACACTAACCTTTTTGATTTTCTGTTCAACTACTGGCTTGTCACCAAATGTAGTTTCTGTTTCAGCTATCTGGTCTACTACATCCATTCCCTCTATAACCCTACCAAAGCTGGCATACTGGCCATCTAGGTGTGGAGAATTCTGGTGCATGATGAAGAACTGAGATCCTGCAGAGTTAGGGTTCATAGCCCTAGCCATTGATAGGACACCTCTTTCATGCTTTAGGTTGTTGGTAAATCCGTTTATTGAGAATTCACCAGCTATTGTGTAGCCAGGTCCACCCATGCCTGATCCCTGAGGGCATCCACCCTGAATCATAAAGCCAGAGATTACCCTGTGGAAGATTAGGCCGTCATAGTAGCCCTTCTTTATCAATGATATAAAGTTGTTTACTGAGTTTGGAGCTATATTAGGCAATAATTCTGCTTTGATTACTCCGCCGTTTTCCATTTCTATTGTTACTATTGGGTTTTTGATTTCCATTTATACACCTCTTCTTATAATTTTTCTACTTCTGGAGTTAGGTTAGGTACCAACTGCTTCTTTCTAGATACTAGACCCTCTACAAAGGCACCCTGAACTGGCTCTACCTTGAAGGCATTCTTTACTATTTCGTCTGGAGACTTGTATAGTAGGTAAGAGCCTTCGTTGATTATGTCTGTGATAGCTAGGTATAGCATATCGTAGTCAGTGCTGTTGATATAATCTAGGTATTCATCCTTCCTGCTAAGAACTGAATCTATGTCAAGGGTCATTACCTGACCAATACCTACCTTCTTACTGCCCATATCAAAGGCCTTGAAGTCCATATTTACTATTTCTTCTATGCTGTAACCATCTAGTGAAGTACCAGCCTTGAACATTTCCATGCCGTATGCTTCAAAGTCAACGCCAGCTATCTCTGCCAAGTCCTTACCAGCAGCTATATCTTCTTTTGTTGTAGTTGGTGATCTGAATATCAATGTATCAGAAAGTATTGCTGATAGCATTAGGCCAGCGATTTGCTTAGTAATTTCTACATTATTTTCCTTGTACATTCTGTATAGGATTGTGTTTGTACATCCTACTGGTCTAAGAGTCATGCTTAGTGGAGCAGGAGTAGTGATACCACCTAGCTTGTGGTGGTCAACTATTTCAACTATTGTAGCAGTTTCTAGACCATCTACACTCTGACCGTATTCATTGTGGTCAACTAGGCAACATAGGTCGCCTTCATTTACAGATTCTATTAGCTTTGGTGCCTCAACACCAAAGTAGTTTAGGACGAATTCTGCTTCCTTTCTCAATTCTCCTAGGCAACATGATACTGCATCTACACCTAGTGACTTCTTTAAATTTGTCATTACCAAACTTGAACAGATTGAATCTGTGTCTGGATTTTTATGACCAAATACTAATAAACTCATTTTGATACCCCTTTCAATTTTTCGATTTATTTATCAAAACATTTTTATAATTTGTTTTACCCTACTATTATACCAAAAAAATTGGTCAATTAGTATATTTGGGCCTATTTTATTCCTACAAATGTGGTATGTTTTATGATATGATTAAGTAGAGTAATAAGTCTTATGAAAAAATACATAAAAGTACCAATAAAAAACTGAATGAAAGAAAAATATAGATAGGGTAAAAATATATATGAGGTATGCTAGACCTTTATAAAAATATGGGAGGAATAATACTATTACAATTGAAATGACTATTAACAAAAAGAAGGAAAATAAAATAGATAATGTCGGAGTCAAGGCTGTCGGAAATGGTAAGTGTGATAAACCAGCCAATAAACCAGCTAAAATAAATTACCAGAAGGAACTGGAAAAAATACTCGAGAAGATTGAAGACCAAGACCTCTGTCCAAGCCTGCTACTACATTCTTGTTGTGGACCATGTAGCTCATATGTCTTGGAATATTTGAGTCAGTACTTTGAGATTACAGTATTTTACTATAATCCAAATATCTATCCATCTGAGGAATATTGGTACAGGGTAGATGAGCAAAAAAAGATAATAGACCTGACCAAGTCAAGGTATCCAATTCATATGATGGAGGGTGCCTACGATGTGGATAGGTTTTACGATACTATAAGGGGGATGGAGGACCTGCTTGAGGGTGGGGCCAGGTGCTACAAGTGCTATGAACTCAGACTATCTGAAGCTGCAAAATTGGCTAAGGAAGAAGGCTTTGACTATTTCACAACTACTCTAACAATTAGTCCCCACAAGAATTCTCAGGTCCTAAATAGGATAGGTCAGGCAGTAGGAGATAGGTATGGTGTCAGCCACCTACCTTCTGACTTTAAAAAGAATAATGGCTACAAGAGGTCATGCCAGTTGACGAGTGAGTTTGGTATGTATAGGCAGGATTATTGTGGTTGTGAGTACTCTATGAAGGAGACAATACAGAGGAAAAAGAAAAAGCTCAGAGATGATATGAGGATATTAGGAGCTAGCCTTGATAGGGACTATATGGCCCAGGCCGACCAGATAATATTTGACAAGTTGTGTAAGAGGTCTGAATACCTAGACGCAAGTCATATTTTCACCTATGCAGGTAGGTATCCAGAGATAGACACACTAGCCTTTATAGAGGGCGCTATGAGGGATGGTAAGATGGTTTCAGTGCCCTATTGTAGCGATAGAAATACCATGAAGGCCTATAGGATAGAATCTCTAGACCAACTGGTGACTAATTCATTTGGTGTACTTGAGCCGGATATAGGTATATGTCAGGAAGTTGATATAGATGATATAGACTTGGTCTTAGTTCCGTCTTGTACTGCAGATAGAAAGGGTAACAGGCTTGGTTTTGGTAGGGGATATTATGACAGGTTCTTGCCAAGCTGTCAGGCAGAGAAGATACTCTTGATTAGGTCTCAACAGGTGTCCGAGGACATACCTATGGAAGAACATGACCTAGTTATAGATAATATAATAAGTGAAATTGAACTTTAGATACCATATATATAATATAAAGTTAGCACATAGAATCTGCATATAAGTACAGCAACAAAAATTTGGAGTACTTTATAAATTTAATAAAATGGTGATGAAGTAACAATAAAGTTGAGTATAAAAGAAAAATAAGTGTATCAGGAGAGTAAGTATGATAAGAATTGAAAATTTGACTAAGAATTACGGGGACAAGTTGGCCCTTGATGACCTCAATCTAACTATAAATGATGGTGAGATATTTGGTCTAATTGGACATAACGGAGCAGGTAAGTCTACTACAATCAAGTCTCTAGTCAGCATAATAGAGCCTAGTGATGGCAGGCTATACTTTGATGATATGGATATCAAGTCAAACAGGACTAGGATAAAGAAAATGATAGCCTATGTATCAGACAGTCCAGATATGTTTCTTAAGCTACCAGTCATGAGCTATTGGAAGTTTATAGCGGATGTATTTGAGGTTCCAGACGATGTAAGGAAGGCAAGGGTTGACAAGCTATGCCAAATTTTTTCTATGGAAGCGAATTCTATGTCCAGGATAGAAGAGTATTCTCATGGTATGAGGCAGAAGGTGTTTTTGATAGGTGCCCTAATATCCAACCCTAAAATATGGATTTTGGATGAGCCTATGACAGGTCTAGATCCACAGTCAGCCTACAATTTGAAGGAACTGATGAAGGACCATGCCAGTCAGGGAAATACAGTCCTATTTTCAACTCATGTTCTAGAAGTAGCTGAGCAGCTGTGCGACAGGATAGGTATACTGAGCAAGGGTAGGCTCCTATTTGTTGGAACTATGGATGACCTAAGGGCTGTTCATCCAGGTCAGTCCCTAGAAAAAATTTACCTTGATATGGTCAACCATAGGGAAGAGTAGGTGGTTGATATGTTTAAGGTATTTAAAAATCCTATGTTCAAGCAAATTTTTTACTTTAACCTACTATATGCAAATCCAACTATAACATCAAATGCCATGAAGAAGAAAAAGTATGGAGAAAGTCCTGAGAATGTATTTAGGGGCCTTTTGATAAAGTCATATATATTGTCAAGTGTCTTTATACTACTAATATATACAGGTGTGTTTTTGGCCTTACCTTTGGATAAGGTTCCTTACTTTATGGACTATACAATAGTATTGTTCTTTTTGCTAAGTGTACTCCAAACCTTTACCTATTTTTTCAACGTCTTCTACAGTAGTAAGGACCTAGAGGGGTATATGTGTCTACCTATAGAAGAGGGCTTGGTTTATAGGGCAAAGATGATGGTTGTATCAATTGCTACTATTCAGATGGCCATTCCCATATGGCCTATTGCTTCAATCTACGGCTATAATATGGGTCTAGGGGCTATGTCTATAGTCTATGGTTTTATGGATTTTGTCTTGGTGGGTTGCCTAGTGGTACTTGTAAATATGGTATTGATGGAAGGGCTAGCAAAGACATCTATCCTGTCAAGATTCAAGAATGGTATAATCACAGCTATAAATATAGTCGCGGCCATATCAAATGTTGGTCTAATCCTATACTTCCAGAATGCATCTAGGAGTCATATGAATGTCTTGGCTCAAAAATCGAGTCCTATTAGGTATGGACCTATATCGAGTATTTGCAAGACTAACATGGGAAACCTAGTCCTAATAGTAGCTATGGCCCTTGTGATAGGAATAGTGTATTGGCTGATAATTAGGAGGGTTGACGGAAGGTTTTACGACTACATTAGGAAGATACAGGGTGGAAACCATACTAGGAAGGTCAAGCAAGAAAAAAATAAGGGCCAAGAGGTTGGCCAGTATAAGATAGACTCTATAGTTGAGCCGGTAATGGGCATGGAGAGTAGGTCACTTGACGATATAGGTATCCAAAGAAAGTCCAGAAAATCAGGTCTTGGAAAGAGTTTATTTAAGTATAATATAAGCCTGATAAATGACCCGACTGTAATAACCCAGTCCATAATAATGGGGGCTATATTCCCGATTATAATGCTTGCACCGACCCTTATAAATTCAAGGGAGAGTGCTGAAATGCTAGAAATGATTAGGACCAATAAGGGTATGGTATCAGCCGCTATGGCAATTATATTGGCTATCATGCCAAATATATATGCAACCAGCCTACCCTCTATAATAGCCTCTTTGGACAGGGAAAACTTCAACTATATAAAGAGTTTGCCTATAAGCAGGAGGGACTACTTTATGTCAAAGCTCTACTTTGCGACAGGTATCAATTCCATAATACCGGTGGTTTTGATGTTGGTATTTTTTGTATATGCAGGTATAGGAATTTTGGATACAGTATTTGCCCTAGTCCTATATGGTGTCTTGACCCTGTCTATAGCTTCCCTTTGGCTCAAGTTTGATTTTGAGCATATAGTGACGGATTGGCAAAATGTAACTGACCTATATGGTAGGCTAAATAAGGCAGTGATGTTTGTATTTACCCTATTCTTATTTTTAATATGCTTTTTCATTGTTGCAGTCTTGTTCTTCGTAGCCAGCATGGGTTTTGGCAGTGGAGTTAGCTACCTACTTGCAGGACTTGTATTTATAATAGCGATAGTTAGCTTGTTTGTAACAAGCAAGTTCTTGAGAAAAAACAACTATTAAATGTATAATGGGGATGTCTTTCAGTTAGGAGGTCATCCTCATTTTTTAGTATTTTTATAGAAAAATAGGATTTTGGTTGCAAATGCAATGTGTTTTTTGTGGTTTTTAGTGTATAGTATAAATATAAAAAATAGTGGAGGTAATAGTATGAACAAATATTTTTCAATAAACGACAAGATATATGATATAGTAGAAAAAAATCCGAGGGCCCTAGATTTCTTGACGGCTAATGGATTTGAGCAATTTATGGACAGGTCAATATTCGACAAGATGGCCAAGACTGTTAGTCTGTCAATGGCCTTGAAGTTAAAGAGGATGAATGTAGACCTATATGAAGAGAGGTTGGTGGCCTACTTGGACAGTGAATCTACCAGCGTAGATAGGGACCTGATTGAAGAAGTAAGTCTATCTAGGTCGGATATAAATGTAGAGGGTGTCCTACCTTGTCCAATCAGGATACCCCTATTAGAAGGCTTTGAAATGTGGCTAAAGGACAATAGGGATAAGTATGCCTATTCAATAGGCTATGAGCTAAAGTCTGCCAACCTAGGCTTAGACTGGATCAAGGACCAGGTCAAGACTGGTGATGTAGACCAGATACCAGATATATTGATGTCCGCCGGATTTGACCTATTTTTTGACAAGGAGTTAATGGGTCAATATCTAGATAAAGATGTCTTTGAGGCAGCAACAGATGAGATGAATAGTGATTTTTGCAATGACTATATAGACCTGAGAGACCCTAGCAAGAAATACCTGATAACGGGTGTAGTTCCAGCTGTATTTTTGGTGAATCTAGACGAACTAAAGGGAAGACCAGTTCCAAAGACTTGGGATGATATATTGGGTCCTGACTTTGAAGACTCTGTAGCCGTACCAATGGGTGACCTGGACCTATTCAATGCCCTAGTAGTCAACCTATACAAGGAATACGGCATGGATGGTATCACTAGACTGGCTAGGTCATATAAGAAGAGCCTGCACCCAGCCCAGATGGTCAAGGCAAAGTCAACTGGTAAGTCAGAAAATCCAGCAGTAAGTATAATACCTTACTTCTTTACCCAGATGATCCAGGGCAAGAACCAGCTAGCAGTTTGGCCTGAAGACGGGGCAGTGATCAGTCCTATCTTTATGATAGCCAAAAAGGACAAGAAGGAAAAGACCCAGCCAATTATTGACTTCTTTATGTCTGAGTCAGTGGGCAAGGTATTTTCAGCTAATGGAAAATTCCCATCAACAAATAAGCTAGTTGACAATGGCTTGACTCCAGACCAAAAGTTCAAGTGGGTAGGTTGGGACTTTATAGAAAATACTGATATAGGAGCCCTTTTAAGAGAACTTGAAGCAAAATTTAACGAAGATATTTTAAAATAGAGAGGAAGACTTATGAATTTAGTAGTATTTTCTGGTCCACCTTCATCAGGCAAGACCAGTGTAATTATAAAGACAATAGACGCCTTGAAACAGCAAGGCATAAAAGTAGGAGTAGTCAAGTTTGACTGTTTGTATACTGACGACGATGTCCTATATGAAAGGGCAGGAGTACCAGTAAGAAAGGGTCTGTCAGGGGCCCTTTGCCCAGACCATTTCTTTGTATCAAATATTGAAGAGGTAGTTCAGTGGGGTGTAGATAAAGACCTAGACCTACTTATCACAGAATCGGCAGGCTTATGTAATAGGTGTTCTCCATACATCAAGGATATAAAGGGTGTATGTGTGATTGATAATTTATCAGGTATCAATACACCAAAAAAGATAGGTCCAATGTTAAAGGCGGCAGATATTGTAATAATTACCAAGGGAGATATAGTATCCCAGGCAGAGAGGGAAGTATTTGCATCCAAGGTAAATTCAGTAAACCCAACAGCTATAACCATGCACGTAAATGGTCTAACAGGACAGGGAACCTATGAGCTATCGACCCTACTGATGGATGAAGAAAAGGAAATAGCTACAGTAAGGGGAATGAAGCTGAGGTTTCCTATGCCATCTGCCCTATGCTCATACTGCCTAGGAGAGACTAGGATAGGCGAACAATACCAGATGGGTAATGTAAGAAAAATGGACTTAGAAGACAAGTAGGATGAGGAGCATATATATGAATGAGTTAGAAAGATTGAAAATCGAGGACCTATTGGAAAAATACCCCTTTGTAGAGTCCTATTTTGAAGAAAATAAGTTAGATGTTAGTGGATTTGAAGAAAGTAGCTTTATAGAATTTTTAGAGCACTTCTCTAGGGAAGAAATTGAAGATATGGCCCTAGATTTAAACAAGATGGCCATAGACCTAGTAGAATACATAAAGCAGATGAAGGCGTTTTTGGGTATTGAGGAAGCTAATACTGTGGATGTATTGACTATTTTACCAGGACAAGACAAGTCTGGTGATAAGGAAGGCTTCGACAGGCTTGACATCAAGAAGTCAGAAATGATAGCCATAGTTGGACCAACTGGCTCAGGCAAGTCAAGACTCCTAGCTGATATAGAGTGGACTGCCCAGGCAGATACACCTACAAAGAGGACCATCATGATAAATGGCGACTATCCAGATAAAAAGTGGAGGTTTTCATCAAATAACAAGCTGGTTGCCCAGTTGTCACAGAATATGAACTTCGTCATGGACCTATCTGTAAGGGATTTCTTGGAGCTTCATGCCAAGTCCAGGATGGTAGAAGACTTAGATCAGACGGTTGATAAGATAATAGAAGAAGCTAACAGGTTGGCAGGAGAGCAATTTAAGATGGATACTCAGATAACTGCTCTTAGTGGTGGTCAATCGAGAGCCCTAATGATAGCGGATACAGCTATACTATCGTCATCGCCAATAGTCTTGATAGATGAGATAGAAAATGCTGGAATCGACAGGAAGAAGGCCCTTGAACTCTTGGTATCTTCAGACAAGATAGTCTTGATGGCAACTCACGATCCTACACTTGCCTTGTTGGCTGATAGGAGGATAGTTATAAAGAATGGTGGAATATCCAAGATAATAGAGACTAGCCAGGAAGAAAAAAAGAAATTGAAAGAACTAGAAGAAATTGATAGGGTGGTTCAAGAAATGAGACGAGCCCTTAGGTATGGTGAGATCCTCTAGTATAGATAATTTAATAGATTTTTAGCAGGATTGTATAAGGAAATATTTCTAGGGGCTTGCATGTAACCTAGAAATTTTTCCTTTTTTTATTTATGGTATACAGGTTTTAGATATATAGGAAAATTTTTATTTTACCATAGAGGATGTATGAGAAGCTTTCGCCATACTAAGTTGGGTGATTGAAAATAGTGATTGATTGGTGTTATAATAAGTAATAACAAATAACAACAAATAATAATTATTTGTAAGAGATAAAGGGAGGTATTGTATGAAGGTAAAGTTAGATGGTGTTGCGGAGACTCTTTTGATTACATTGCACGTTAGGGCCAAGGATGCCATGAGTGAAAATTCTATTTTGAATGATCAAAAATCTCTTGAGATTATGAGGGAGATTGATTATGATTTTAGTAAGTTTGATAATTCCAAGGCTTCTTTTTTTGGAACACTTGCTAGAGCTTGTGTAATGGATAGAGAAATTAAAAATTTTATCAATAGAAATCCAAGAGCGAATATTGTTTATATTGGTTGTGGACTAGATACTAGGTTTGAGAGGGTAGACAACGGTCAGGTAAGATGGTATAATCTTGATTTTCCTGAAGTTATAGAGATTAGGAAGTCTTTTTTTGAAGATAATGAAAGGGTTGTTAATATTCCTAAATCTGCTACTGATAGAACGTGGACGGAAGATATATTTATCAATGGTGAGCCACTATTAATAGTTTCTGAGGGAGTTCTAATGTATTTACAGGAAGATGAAGTAAGAACTTTCTTGAATATTTTAACTGATTCATTTGATGGGTTTGTAGCTCAGTTTGATTTAATATACAAAGAAATGGTAAACAAGGGCAAGAAGCATGGAACAGTAAAACATACAAATGCTGATTTTAATTTTGGAGTTACAGATGGCCATGAAATAGTAGACCTAAATCCCAAATTAAGACAGGTTGGTTTTATAAATTTTACAGATAAGTTGAAGACTTTTAAATTGGGTTGGTTGAGGTTGTTTCTACCAATAATAAGAAGGATGAATAACCGACTGTGCATATATGAGTACAGGAAATAGTATGTGAATACTCTTGTTGGTATGATACTAAATTAGACTTATGAGTGCATAAGAAGACTATATATATATTTATAATTAGGTTGACAGTTATTGAATAATCGAGAGTTTTTTGGTAAAATTTGATAAAAGATAGTAATATTTTATTTATATTTATAGATTGATGCAAATATTTATAAATAGTGAGTGAAGAGGGATTTGATCCAGGCTATTGGACAGCATGAGGAGGTAATTTTATAAATGTATATTAAGCATTTTTATATAGAAAAGGGAGTGGGTGAACCCCTGGTGCTCTTGCATGGAAATGGGGAAGACTCTAGCTATTTTGAAAATCAGATAGGGGAGTTTTCCAAATATTATAGGGTGATAGCCCTTGATACAAGGGGGCATGGAAATACACCAAGGGGAAGTGCGCCTTTTAGGATTAGGCAGTTTGCTGATGATTTGGCAGACTTTTTAGACAGGATAAAAATAAAAAAGGCAAATATACTTGGTTTTTCTGATGGGGCCAATATAGCTATGTGCTTTGCAGCAAAATATCCTGACAGGGTCTTGAAACTGGTCTTGAATGGAGGAAATCTAGATACAGATGGTATTGAAAAGGATGTTCAGGATGCTATAGAACGTGGTTATAGGTCTGCGAGGCTTCTTGCTGATCGAAGTGAAAAAGCTAGAAAAAAGATGGAGATCTTGGGCTTGATGGTGACTGACCCAAATATAAGCATAGAAGAGCTCGAAAAAATAGAGTCAGAAACTCTAGTTATAGCAGGTACAGAGGACTTGGTTAAAAAAGACCATTCAGAGTATATAGCTAGTCAGATAAAAAATGCTACTCTTAAATTTGTTAGGGGAGATCATTTTGTGGCAAAGGAAAATCCTTCTGAATTTAACCTTGCAGTTAAGTCATTTTTGAAGAGATAAGAGCAGTGCGTTGAAGCAAAATGTTTAAATTTCATAAATAGAAAATATGAGTAAGAAAAAAATTAAATGATTAAATGCAAAGTATAGGCATGAATAAAATATACGCAAAAATGAGATAAAGACAAAGGAGATTAACAATTTGAGCAATATACTTATAAGAAAGGCTGACTTAGGCCACATAGATTCAATAATGAAGATATATGAAGTTGCACGTCAATATATGATAAATACGGGCAATGACAAGCAATGGGGTATGACCTACCCATCTAGGCAGCTTATAGAAGAGGATATAAAGAGTAAGCATTGCTATATTTGTATAGGTGACGATGAAGAGATACATTGTGTGTTTATGTTGATCGAGGGGAAGGATCCGACATACGCCAAGATTGATGGAAAGTGGTTGAATGAGGACCCTTACAGCACTATACATCGTATTGCCAGCGATGGTAAGTATTCAGGTATGTTTGACAAGTGCATAGAATACAGCAAGAGCAAGTGCAATAATATTAGAATAGATACTCATGAAGATAATGCTACTATGCGCCATTTGATTGAAAAAAATGGTTTTGTAGAGTGTGGTATTATTTACACTAGAATGGGTGATCCTAGAATTGCCTACCAATTTACTATTTAGATTAGATACTAGATTAACAATTTAGTTTAGATAATTATCAGTAGGGATAGCAGAGAAAAGAGTATAAAAGCATACTTACACAGGATAAGAAGGCAGTACTATGTTGTAGGAGGTAAAATCGTGAAAAATAATTAGCAGATATATTGCAGATAGAATAATAGAAAATGTTGAAAGAAAATCACTCTTGTGATATGATTTCAATTAGGAAGAAATTTAAAAAATTTATACAAAGGAGTGACTTATATGAAAAAGAAATTATCTGTTTTTTTGGCAGCCTTACTGGTAATCACTGGCTTGACTGCTTGTGGTCAAAAGCAAAGTGTATCAGAAGAGCCTGCTGTTACTGCTAGGGTTGCAGCCCTAAAGGGACCTACTAGCATGGGTATGGTCAAGATGATGGCCGACCAAAAGGATGCCAAGGAAAAGGACTATGAATTTACAATCGCCGGTTCGCCGGATGAGATAGCACCAAAATTTTTGAAGGGGGACTTCGATATAGCAGCCCTGCCTTCAAATTTGGCATCAATTCTTTACAACAAGAGCCAGGGAAAGGTCCAGACCCTAGCTGTTAACACACTGGGAGTCCTATACTTGGTGGAAAACGGCGAGTCCATCAAGTCTATAGCAGACCTAAAGGGCAGGACAGTATATTCTAGCGGTAAGGGGGCAGTTCCAGAGTATGCCTTTAACTACATTCTCAAGGCAAATGGTCTAAACCCAGATACAGACCTAAAGGTCGAATACAAGTCTGAGCATACGGAAACTCTAGCAGCTCTTATTGGTGACAAGTCTGGAGTGGCAGTTTTACCACAGCCATTTGCTACAGTTGCCAGCCTAAAGAACAAAAAGCTTAGACCGGCCCTAGACCTTACTAAGGAGTGGGACAAGGCAGGCAAGGATTCTAAGAGTGCCATGATTACAGGAGTGGTAGTTGTAAACAAGGATTTTGCAGCCAAGTACCCTGAAAAGATTAAGAAGTTTATGGCTGACTACAAGACATCAGTGGACTATACTAACAAAAACATTGATGATGCAGCTAAGTTGATAGAGGAAAATAATATAGTTCCTGCAGCAGTTGCCAAGAAGGCTATACCACAGTGCAATATTACCTACATAGATGGGTCTGATATGAAGGACAAGTTGAGTGGGTATTTACAGGTCCTATTTGAGGCAAATCCTAAGTCTATAGGAGGCAAGATGCCTGCTGATGATTTCTACTATGTACAAAAAAACTAGTAAACTTTATATACTGGCTATAGTCTTTTGGTTAGCTATATGGCAAATAGTCAGTTCATTGATAGGCCAGGAGATACTTTTAGTGTCTCCTGTTTCTGCTTTGCTAAGGTTGGGGAGCCTGGCCTTAGAAGTAGATTTTTGGAAGACGGTGTGGTATTCGTTTTCTAGGATTAGCCTGGGATTTTTATTGGCCTTTATTCTCGGCATAGTTATGGCCTTGATGGGGGCAGTCTATAGGTGGTTTAGGATATTTTTGGAGCCCCTAATGGCTACTATTCAGGCGACTCCAGTGGTTTCTTTCATAATACTATGTCTGATATGGATATCGTCAAAAAATTTGTCGATTCTTATATCTTTCTTGATGGTCCTACCGATTATATATACCAATGTATTGACTGGTATTGATAGCCTTGACTCATCACTTAGGGATATGTCGCAGGTATTTAGGATGAAAAAGACCAAGATTATTAGGTATATATACCTGTCAGAGGTCTATCCTCATCTTAGGTCTGCTAGCCGAGTTTCCTTGGGACTAGCATGGAAGTCAGGTATAGCTGCAGAGGTAATAGGTATGCCTAATATGTCTATAGGAGACAACCTCTACCAGGCCAAGATTTATTTGAGTACGGGAGACCTATTTGCCTGGACCCTAGTCATTATTGTGCTAAGTGTGGTCTTTAGGAAGGTTTTTATGAGCTTGATAGACAAGTTAGTTAGTGTTTTGTCTGTATAGTATCTTGTCTGCAGAATATCTTGTTTGCAGAGTATCTTGTATGTATAATATCTTGAGCACAAGGAAGTATTTTAAAGAATCTATTTGGATGTAATTATTTTGTATAAGTTTCTATAAGGTGGTATTATGGATATTTTGGTAGAAAAATTGAATAAGTCCTATGGATACAAGCTGGTCCTGAGGGATTTTACTGCTGCTTTCAAGGAAGGCAGTGTAAACTTTATCACTGGTCAATCGGGTATAGGCAAGACTACTCTTATTAGGATTTTGATGGGGCTAGAGGAGTACCAGTCCGGAAGTATAAGCGGTCTAGATGATAAGAGGATTTCGGCCGTATTTCAAGAGGACTGTCTTTGTGACAGCCTCAGCCTATATAAAAATTTGGCCATGGTTGTCGATGGTGACTTGGAAAAAAATTCTGAGCTAGCTTCCTTATTAGACTTGTTTGGTCTCGCTTCCTATGGGCATAAGAGAGTTGCTAGCCTGAGTGGTGGTATGAAGAGGAGGTTGGCCATTGTCAGGGCCCTTGTATATCCACATGAGCTTATGATTATGGATGAGCCTTTTAAGGGCTTGGACCAGGAAAATAAGGCTAGGGTAATGGAAAGAGTCGGACATTATTTGAAGGGGAAGACAGCTATAATTGTTACACATGACATGAGGGAGATAGATTTTTTTAGGTCTATGAAAGGACTTACTATAAGCGAGATAGACCTAAAATAATATTAAGCTGAGGGTCTTAATATGAGACAAATAGCCACGGAAAATGGTAGGCTAAAAGTAAAAATATGAATAATCTGAAATTTATATAAATAGTGGTAGAAGCTTATAATTTATTGTATAATATAGGGTAGGAATAGTTTGTATGTTAAATAAAATTTTAAATATGGAATTGTTGAAGGAGGAAAATAGTTAATGAATACAGTTAGTGTGGAAATATTAAAAGACTTGTACTATATGGGAGTAAATGATAGAGATACAAATCTTTTTGAAAATATGTGGCCTTTGCCAGAAGGTGTAGCCTATAATTCATACTTGATAGTTGATGAAAAGACGGCTCTACTTGATACTGTAAAAATCACTAAGGTTAATGGATTTATTGAAAATTTAAAGAAGAATCTAGATGGTAGAGATCTAGACTACCTGGTAATCCACCATATGGAGCCAGACCATTCAGGATGCTATCTATCAGTCCTAGATTTATACCCAAACCTTACTTTTGTAGGTAATAAGAAGGCCAAGGCTATGTTTAAGGACTACCTAGATATGGAGCCTGAAAACTTCCTAGAAGTGAAGGATGGAGACAGCTTGTCACTAGGTAATAGAAACCTTACTTTTGTAAATACTCCTATGGTTCATTGGCCAGAATCAATGGTTAGTTATGAAACTACAGACAAGGTCTTGTTCTCACAGGATATATTTGGAGGTTTCGGAGCCCTAAATGGAACAATATTCGATGATGAAATGAACTTTGACTTCTTCAGAGACGAAATTAGAAGATACTATTCAAATATAGTTGGTAAGTACTCTAAGCAGGCAGCCAAGGCCCTTCAGAAGGTCAAGGCCCTAGATATAAATGTTATATGTCCAGTTCACGGTATTGTTTGGAGAACAAATCCAGACGCTATAATTGACGAATACATCAGATTAGCTAACCAGGTTAATGAAGAGGGTGTAGTTATAGCTTATGGTTCTATGTATGGAAATACAGAAAAAATTGCAGATACACTAGCTAGGTATCTTGCTGAGGAAGGCATCAAGAACGTAAAGGTGTTTGATGTATCTAAGACTCATGCATCATATATACTAAGTGAAATATGGAAGTACAAGGGCATGATACTAGGAAGTTGTACATACAACAATTCTGTATATCCTAATATGAACCAACTACTTTATACTCTTAAGATGAACAAGTTATCAAACCATGTCTTAGGAATATTTGGTTCTTACGGATGGAGTGGTGGAGCTGTCAAGGAATTGACAGAATTTGCATCTGAAGGTGGTAGTTTCGAGGTTCTTCCAACAGTTGTTGAAGCCAAAGGAACTATGAAAGCAGAGGATGATGAAGCACTTAGAGCTATGGCCAAGGAAATGGCTGAAGCCCTAAAGAATAACTAGAGCGAGGGGTAATTAGATGAGAGGTTTTCAACTAGTTTCAGCTCAACACAGAAAGCACCCTGAGTGTAATATTGTTATGCCTCAAAGGGGTACAGCCAGGTCAGCCGGCTATGACCTATGTACGCCAGTTGATATAGTGATACCTGCTAGAGGTCAGTCAGGTGTGATTTTTACTGACATAAAGGCCTATATGGAGGCTGATGAAGTTTTGACTACCCATGTCAGGAGCTCTATTGGTATGAAGAGGGGCTTAGTATTGGCTAATACTACTGGTATAATAGACTCAGACTACTATTCTAATCCAGACAATGATGGTAATATCGGTTTTATGCTGAGGAATTTAACCGATAAAGAAGTTGTTATAAAGGCTGGAGAGAGGGTTATACAGGGGATATTTATAAAGTACTTGATCAGTGATGACGACCAACCCAAGTCTGAAGAAAGACTAGGTGGAGTTGGGTCTACTGGTAAAAAATAAATGAAAAGGCTTTAAACTTGCATCTATTAATGCTATAATAAGTTTATGTGCATATGTACGTAACAAAAGTCTAAAAACGAAAAAAAGATCTAGAAAAATCTTCTAGGTCTTTTTTTTTCGCCTTTTTCTATTCACTTTTCGGCATATGTATAGTATTATGTATATGTGAATGTATATACATATAGTTATATATAGATTAAACAAGTTTTATGTGCTGAGGAGGGTATATGGATAAGGATATTGAAATTTTAAAAGAGAAGATTTTGCGTTTGAAAGAGGAGAAGGATGTGCTAATCCTTGCTCATTTTTATGCAAATAGTGAGGTACAGGATATAGCTGACAAGGTTGGAGACTCTTTCAAGCTAGCCAAGGATGCCCAAAATGCTAATAATAAAATTATCTGTTTTTGTGGTGTCAATTTTATGGGAGAAAGTGCTAAGCTATTAAATCCGGATAAGAAAATACTGATTCCAGACATCAATGCTGGCTGTGCCATGGCTGATATGGTAAATTTAGATGATATAGATAGGGTAAGGGAAAAGTATGAGGACCTAGCTATAGTTTCATATATAAATACAAAGGCGGATGTAAAGTCAAAGAGTGACGTCTGTGTGACATCTTCAAATGCTATGAAGATAGTATCTGCCCTACCTAACAAGAATATATATTTCTTGCCTGACAAGAATTTAGGCTCTTATATTGCTGACAAGATGCCTGACAAGAATTTTATCTTCCATGAGGGCTACTGCAAGTACCACAATTTTGTGGATTATGAAGAGGTAAGGGCCTTGAAGGAAGAGTATGGATATGATGTGCTGGTACATCCTGAGTGTACTAGTCAGGTAGTTTCACTTGGAGATTGTGTAGGTTCTACCAAGGCTCTTTTGGACTATGTTGAAAAGACCAAGAAGTTAGGTTATATAGTCTGTACAGAAGAGGGTATACTGTATCAGATGAATAAGGTGTCACCTGATAGTGAATTTATAATACCTAGGTCTATGAAGCCATGCAGGGATATGAAGAAAAATAGCCTGGAAAACCTCTATAGGGTTTTGCTAGATGAAGGACCAGAAATTATTCTAGATGAGGCTATGATGGAGAGGGCTAGTCTGCCCCTTAAAAAGATGATGGAGATGAGTTAAAATGAAGAATTTTTATGATGTTGTGATAGTCGGTAGTGGAGCAGCAGGTCTTTCTTGCGCCCTAAAATTAGACCCTGATTATCATATATGCTTGATATCAAAAAAGGGCCTTTCAGAAGCCAATTCATATCTGGCTCAGGGGGGGATATCAGCCAAGCTAGCCGATGAAAACCTAAATGACTATATTGAGGATACCCTAAAGGCAGGTCATTATGAAAATGATGTGGATGTAGTAAGGGATATCTTGGATAATTCCCTTGATGTAGTCAAGGACTTGGTGGACTATGGTGTTGATTTCGATAAAAATAGTGATAAATCCTATAACCTACACAAGGAGGGTGGTCACAGGTTACCTAGGGTATATCACGTTGGAGACTTTACTGGTAGGTCCATATGTGAGGCCATGGCAGAAAATGTAAAGGCGAGAACTAATATAGAAATATGTGAAAACACTACCTTTTATGACCTGATTGTCGAAGGCGAAAAGGCTGTAGGTATAAGGGTCTTTACTAAAGATGGCTACAAGAATATATATGCTAGGGCAGTGGTATTGGCTACAGGTGGCATAGGTGGAATATTCAATTCATCTACCAATTACAAGTCGGTGTCTGGAGAGGCCCTATCCATAGCCATGAAGCATGGTGTAGAGCTTTCTAATCTGGAATATATACAGATACACCCGACTGTCCTATATGATGAAGCCATGGGCAGGCATAGTTTGATTACAGAGGCCCTAAGGGGAGAGGGTGGTATACTTCTCGACGTAAATGGAAATAGGTTTATTGACGAGCTACTACCTAGGGATGTGGTCAGCAAGGCCATAAGTAAAAAGATGGAAGAGGACCATAGTGATTTTGTCTACCTATCACTGGAGAATATCAAGAATAGGGACAAGGTTGACCAGACCTTCCCAACAGTCTTCCAGGCCTGTATGGACAAGGGGATAGATATCAGGCATGATATGATACCTATATGTCCGGGCCAGCACTATCATATGGGTGGTATCAAGGCCAAGATAGATGGTAGGACTAGCATGGCAGGCCTATATGCTGTAGGTGAGACTTCGTGTACGGGATTACACGGCAAGAATAGGTTGGCATCTAATTCACTTTTAGAGGCATGTTTCTGCGGCATGAGGTGTGGCGAAAATATAAATGTTTGCCTACCAGAATTTAAGGCTCATATGGAAGAAAATACAGAAACTAGGAAGATTGACGATATAATTGATGACTACCATAGGATTTTGGTGGATACAATCAAGGAAAGGAACCATGATTTTTATGAATACTGGCTTAAAAATGAAAATGCTTGATAAGATAAGGGAAAGCTTGATGGAAGACATTACCTACAAGGATATCAGCGCAGATGCCATTATAGATGAAGATAGGATGGCAAGGGCAGACCTGATAGCCAAGGAGGATGGAATAATCTGTGGCTTGGAGGTTTTTTATGAAACCTTCAGGATCTTGGACCAAGATGTCAAGTTCACCACTTCCTATAAAGATGGACAGAGGGTATCTAGGGGAGATAAGATAGGTCTAGTTGAATGTAGGGCCCAGGCTATGCTCTTGGCTGAAAGGACGGGCTTGAATTTTCTTCAGAGGATGAGTGGTATAGCCAGTATGACTAGGCTGATGGTGGATAGGCTGGGCGATGAATCTGTGAGCTTGGTTGACACTAGAAAGACTGCCCCAGGGCTTAGGGTCTTTGACAAGTATTCAGTAGAGGTCGGCGGTGGAAAAAACCACAGGTACAACCTATCCGACATGGTCATGCTAAAGGATAACCATATAGGTGTGGCCGGTGGTATCAGGCAGGCAGTGGAGATGACAAGAGACAAGCTATCCTTTAGCAAAAAAATAGAGGTTGAGGTGGAGACTATAGACCAGGTTAGGGAAGCACTAGAGGTCGGCTGCGATATTATAATGTTGGACAATATGTCTCTAGACCAAATAAGGAAAGCTGTTGGCTTGATAGGTGACCAGGCTCTTATAGAGGTTTCTGGAAATATTAGCCTAGACAATATTGGGTCCTACAAGGGACTGGGAGTAGATATTATATCTTGTGGTGCCCTTACACATTCTGTAAAGGCCCTAGATATTAGTTTGAAAAATATGAAGATTATTTAATTGTATATTTAAGTCCTTACGAGAGCCAAATAAGGCTCCTGTAAGGGCTTTTTTTGTATAAAAATTTAAGTTGGTTAGTAGGATAAAAGCGAGCCCTAGCTTTAAGTTTGTGAGATACAAGATTTAATTTTTTCATTTACAGATTGGAGAATAAGGTGTAATATATAATTATAGAACATATGTTCGAAAGAGTAAGGGCATAGATATAAATACGAATAGAAATACAAATACAAATACAAATACAAATACAAATACAAATAGAGATAGATTTTATAGTGGGGGGTGCTTGTGTGAAGGACAAGGTATTTTTTCATATAGATGTGAATTCTGCCTACCTGAGTTGGGAGGCTGCCAATAGAAAAAGGTTGAATATAGGGGGTCCAGACCTTGTAAATATTGCATCTGCTATAGCAGGTGATCCGGATAGAAGGTCTGGCATAATTTTGGCCAAGAGTCAGTTAGCCAAGAATTTTGGTGTCAAGACTGGTGAGCCTGTGGGCATAGCCAGGTCCAAGTGCCCCAATATATACCTAGTTCCACCCAACTTTGATACATATGTAGACTACTCTAATATGTTGATGGAATTTTTGAGGACCTATTCCCCAAATGTATACCAATACTCTATAGATGAGGCCTTTTTGGATATGACTGGTACGGAGAGGTTATTTGGAGACCCTATAGACTGCGCCAATACTATAAGACAGAGGGTCAGGGACGAGCTGGGATTTACTATAAATGTGGGGGTTTCTGACAAGATGGTTTTAGCCAAGATAGCTGGAGACTTTAGCAAGCCAGACAAGACCCATAGGCTTTTTCAGTCAGAGATAGAGGAAAAGATGTGGCCTCTTCCGATTGAAGATTTATTTTTCGTTGGGAAAAAGACTTCCAAGAAACTGAGGAGTCTGGGTATAGAAACTATCGGACAGCTAGCCAAGACAGACATCAAGTTTATGAAGAGGCATTTCAAAAAGCACGGTCAAGTCATCCACAACCATGCTAATGGTCTAGATGGATATGACTTTTTCCGCAAGCTGACCACCAACAAGTCGGTTGGAAATTCTACCACTACATCCAGTGATATCAACAGCTACGAAGAGGCCAAGCATTGGATTTTGTCTTTGAGCGAAACAGTGTGTGCTAGGTTGAGGAAGAAGGAACTCACAGCAGGTGTAGTATCTTTAGAGCTAGTGGACAAGGACTTTAATCGCTGCCAGGCTCAAAAATCTCTGGGTTTTAGAACAAATAAGGTGAGTGACGTATATGAGGTATCCTGTAAAATTTTCAAGGATATATGGTCTGGTAGGCCCATCAGGCATATAGGCATAGCTACTAGCAAGGTCGAAGAAAAAAATTCTGACCAACTTAACTTTTTTAGTCAAATATCCAGCAAGGAGGAAAGGCTATATATAGCCATGGACGATATTAGGTCCAAGTATGGTGATGATTCTATCAAGAGGGCTAGCTTCCTAAAGGGGGAGGCAGGACATATGGAGGGGGGTACATCCAAAAATAAAAAGAACGGTTTGGTATACTTATAAAAAATAAAATGAATGGCCCAGAAGAAATCTGGTCCTCAGATGGTATAGTGTATTTCTAGCGTCTAAAAGAATAGTTTGGTATATAGATAGTATAATTTAGTGTATAGCACAATGAGAATAAAATTCAAAAATATCCAGATAGGGCTTGTCGTAATGATTAAAGCCCTATTTTTTGGTGTATAAGGATAATATGAATATTATACAAAGAGTAAAGGTGTATATGAAAGCGAGGAATATAGATGAATAATAATATAGGTGTAATTGGCCTATCTGTCATGGGCATGAACCTAGCCTTAAATATGGCAGACAAGGGCTATAAGGTTTCTATCTACAACAGGACGACTTCAGTTGTGGATGATGTAATGAGGGACCATGGGCATGAAAATTTTACCCCAACCTATGACCTTAGACAATTTGTTAACTCACTAGAAAGCCCAAGGAGGGTCTTTCTCATGATCAAGTCTGGCAAGCCTATTGATATGGTGATAGACCAGTTGATAAACCTACTAGACGAAGGAGATATCATAATAGACGGTGGTAATTCATTTTTCAAGGACACTATCAGGAGGACGAATTACCTAAAGGAAAAAAATATACACTACCTAGGAGTGGGTATATCAGGTGGTGAGGAAGGTGCTAGGTTTGGTCCAGCTATAATGCCTAGTGGTGACAGCAAGGCCTATGAATATGTCAAGGATATATTTGAAAATATATCAGCCAAGGCCTATGGAGAAGCCTGCTGTAAGTATATCTCTACTGGAGGATCTGGCCACTATGTCAAGATGGTCCACAATGGTATAGAGTATGGAGATATGCAGCTGATTAGTGAGGCCTATATGCTACTAAGGGATGTGGGAGGCATGGACAATGCCCAGATACAGGAGGTATTTGAGGCCTGGAACAAGAGCGAGCTAGAGAGTTATCTGATAGAAATAACTGCAAATATACTAAAGGTCAAGGAGGCGGACGGCTCTTACCTAGTAGATAAGATTATGGACAAGTCAGCCCAGAAGGGTACAGGCAAGTGGACCAATTTAGAGGCCATAGACCTAGGCGTAGATGTGTCAGTAATCACTGCAGCCCTAAATGCTAGATATATGTCTGGCCTAAAGGATGAGAGGGTCAAGATGGAAGGCATAATAGGCAAGAACCAGCCTGAATTTGCAGGTAAGAAGGACATCTTGGATGTGATGGGACTTTCAAGGCAGGACCTTGTTGACATAGTCAAAAATAGCCTATACGCTTCCAAGATTGTATCCTATGCCCAGGGCTTCAAGCTGCTTAGTGCAGCAGAGGCCGAATATGGTTGGGATTTGAATTTTGCAGAAATAGCCAAGATATTTAGGGGTGGATGTATAATTAGGGCCAAGTTCCTAAACGATATATCGGCAGCCTTTGACCAGGACAAGGGTGTGGAGAATTTGTTGATGACAGACTTCTTCTCAAAGGAAATTAATGATAGGCTAGCAGACTTAAGAAAGCTAGTGGCTATTGGGGCCATGGGTGGTATACCGATAACTGCTATGTCAGCAGCCTTGGCTTATGTGGATACGTATAGGTCATCAAGACTAGGTGCTAATATGGTACAGGCACAGAGGGATTATTTTGGGGCCCATACATTTGAAAGAGTAGATGTAGATGGAGTATTCCATCATGATTGGATAGGTGAACATGAAAAATAAGGGAATAATAATATTTGGAGGAACAGGGGATTTAGCTTATAGAAAGCTACTTCCTGCTTTATACAATTTGCATTGCCTAGGGCTACTACCAGATGACTACAAGATAGTAGGTGTTGGTAGGAGAGACTATAGCAATGAAGACTATATTGAGATTATAAAAAAGTGGACTAGTGAATTTTCTAGACTCAAGTATACAGAAGAGGATTTTATTGCCTTTTCAAAGAGGATTATCTACTACCAGATGGATATGACTAAGGTTGCCAAGTACAGAGACCTATTGGCTGACCTAGATTATGTAAATGGTAGGACAGAGAGTGGATGGACCTATTATTATGCAGTTCCGCCTAAGATTTTCGGCTTTATAACTGACGGAATCAGGCTGGCAGGATGTCCTCTAAAGGGTGCCAAGGTAATAATAGAAAAGCCATTTGGTGATACTATGGATGCAGCAGAGTATATTTACAAGAATTTGAAACAGTGCTTCTCACAAGAAAATATATTCTTTATAGACCACTACCTAGGCAAGGAAATGATAATAAATATAATGACCCTAAGATTTGCCAATGCCATCTTCGGAGGTATATGGAATAGGGACTTTATAGAAAAGGTGGAAATAAATGCCTTTGAAGAGGTAGGAATAGGCACTAGGGGTGGTTACTATGATAAGAGTGGAGCCATGGTGGACATGGTACAAAACCACCTATTCCAGATTTTATCTATAGTGGCTATGGAAAAGCCAGTAGATGATTCAGCTGAGGCCATAAAGGATGCCCAGACTAGGTTATTCAAAGAATTAAAGGATATAGAGGACCCTCACAAGATAGACCAAATTTTGGTCATGGGCCAGTATAAGGGTTACCTAGAAGAAGATAAGGTAGATCCAGAATCTACTACAGAGACATATATTTCTCTTAAGATGGCTGTAGAAAACGACAGGTGGAGGGGGGTTCCTTTCTACTTGAGAACAGGCAAGAAGATGGGCCAGAAGAAGAGTGAGGTAGTAATTACCTTCAAGTCTACTGGTGAGGGTGTCCAGCCGAATAAGCTGGTAATAGAGATACAGCCTGACGAGGGTGTCAAACTGGACTTCAATATAAAGAAGCCGGGAACAGAAAACACAGTAGAAAAGGTTGATATGGACTTCTGCCAGAGTTGTGTACTAGAAAACAGACAGAATACACCAGAAGCCTATGAGAGACTTTTGATGGCAGCCATGAATGAGGATAGGAGCCTATTCTCACAGTGGAACCAGATAGAGATGTGCTGGAAGTACATCAATAGAATAATAAAAATATACCATAGGTTCTCTGACAAGCTACACATATATGAGCCAGGCCAGGAAGGTCCTATAAATAATTTTTAATCGATACACAAAGAGACAAAAATGTACTATAATATAAGGATGGTGCATATGATATAAAAAATTACATTTTAAAAGTTAGACAGGAAGACAAATTTGGAGGTAGAAAAATGAGTGAAGTTAAGGTGCATGATATAGTTATAATCGGTAGTGGACCAGGAGGTATGACAGCTGGTATTTACGGTGGAAGAGCAGAGTTGGATACAATGATCTTGGAAAAGAACTTCCATGGTGGCCAGATGGTTTCTACTACAGAGATAGAAAACTATCCAGCCCTACCAGATACTAATGGCATCCAGCTGTCAAATGATATGTTGGCCCATGCCAAGAAGTTTGGTGCAAAGATTGACTACAAGGGAGTAGATTCAATAGAAGTACTAGAAGATGGTACAAAGAAGTTGATGGCAGGTGGTGAAGAAATCTTAACTAAGACAGTCATCCTATCCATGGGATCTACACCAAGAAAGTTGGGTCTAGACAAGGAAGATAAGTTTACAGGGAGAGGCCTAGGTTACTGTGCAACATGTGATGGTGGCTTCTATAGAAACAAGGTAGTAGCAGTAAACGGTGGTGGAGACACAGCTGTTGAAGATGCCCTATACCTATCAAGGATAGCATCTAAGGTATACCTAATCCATAGAAGGGATGAACTAAGAGCCAACAAGACACTACAGACAAGGCTAGCAGAGTCAAATGTAGAGGTTGTATGGAATAGCACAATCAAGGAAATCTTAGGCGAAGAAAAGTTGACAGGTGTAATAACTGTAGACAAGACTGACCAGTCAGAGAGGACTATAGAGCTAGACGGGCTATTTGTAGCCATAGGTGGAATACCTACTTCAGGTCTAGTAGATGGCTTGGTTGAATTAAACCCACAGGGCTACATAGTCACTGATGAAGATTGCCAGACAAGTGTAGATGGTATCTATGCGGTTGGTGATATCAGGGTCAAGTCTCTAAGACAGGTAATAACAGCAGCTGCAGATGGGGCTATAGCAGTTCATGCAGCAGAAAAATATATACTAGAGCACCAGTAAGGCTATAGGGACACTAGTCTTATTAGCAGTAAGAAATAAAAATTTAAAGCTTAGAAGAGCTTATACAAGTAAGGACCGAAGATTCAGAAATGAATCCTCGGCCCTTTTTAAGTATATTTATTTTGTGGTATATATCTAGCCCAAGAGGCCTTCTAAAAGTATTTTTAGACCTATACCTATCAGGATAAGTTTTCCTCTTTCATACTCTTGACTCCTTAATCATGTTTTCACCTATAAGGGCCAATAGTTTATTATTCTTGTACTTCTTGTGTAGGGGTACTAGTAGCAGGTTCGCTACTAGGAAGGTTATTTTCTCCAACCTTGTCTTTAGAGTTAGTCTTGATAGGCTCTAGGTCAGCCTTTGTCAGCTTTTTACCTGAGTTTGCATCTACCATTACTGTCTCAGTGTTTTTGACATCTCCATCATACAATTTGAATGAGAACACATTCTTGCCGTTTTTTGCAAACAGCCTATATGAAAGGACCTGAGAATACTTTTTGCTAGAAGCCTTCGCAGCAGCACTTGCAGCCTTGTCCACATCCATAACTGGTACAAAGTCTAGTAGGTTGGCCTTGGCTTCAGCAGAGGCTGGTCCATTTTCTGTTTTTCCTAGTATATCACCAGTCTGGGCATCTATAGTCAATACCTGGCTGATACCCTTCTTTGATATTACATCTAGGGTATATATGTACTTCTTTTCAGTCTGGTCCTTTTGCTTGTCGTCCTTGCTGTCATCAGATTTTACAGGTATTTCTTTTTCTCCTAGACTGACAGAAGCCACACTGCCCGCCTTTTCTACTGTTGTGAATTTTAGCATAGCAGCTTGTAGTCCTATTAGTTTTTCGGATTTTAGCTCATTTACTAGGCTAGGTCCTGTTGGTTCCTGCTCATTACTAGAGCCAGACTTGTTATTGCCACATCCAACCAAAGATACAGCCAATATAGAGCACATTGAAAGTGCCAACAAATTTTTGCCTATTTTTTTTCTTATATTATTTTTTGAAGTTTTCATATGTCCCTCCTCATCAAATTTTAATAAATAATACGTATATTATACTATACTAAAATCTAAAAGTCAGTAAAGTACTAAAAAAAAGTTTGAGCATATGGTATAATAGTCAGATAAAGAGAATAAATCCATTAGCTTGGTGGAAGGAGAAAAAAGTGAAAATAGTAATAATAGGTGGAGGAAAGGTTGGTTCTAAACTGTCTGAAGAATTGTCTAATGAGTCTCATGATGTAACAGTGATAGAGAAGGATGTAGATGTAATCAACAGGATAAATTCTAACCAAGATGTCGCCTGCATAAACGGAAATGCTATTAACTATGAGATCCAAAAGGAGGCCGGTGTAGAGAGTGCTGACCTGCTGATAGGATGTACCTCATCTGATGAAATAAATATGTTTTCTTGCCTATTTGCAAAGAAATTAGGAGCAAAGAATACTATAGCCAGAGTCAGAAATCCCGAATACTATAACCAGTTAAATTACATAAAGGAAGAACTAGGTCTAAGCATGGTAATAAATCCTGAGTACGTTGCAGCTAATGTAATTTCAAGGATATTGAGGTTTCCGTCTGCAATTAAGGTAGAAACGTTTGCCAAGGGTAAGGTCGAATTAATGGAGTTTAAAATATATGAAAATTCTAAACTACCAGGTATGCAGATGAAAGACTTGGTAGGAACTTTTGGTGTAAAAATACTTGTTTGCGCAGTGCAGAGGAAAGAAGATGTATTTATACCAGATGGTAATTTTAGCTTTGAACCAGGTGATAAGCTAAGTATAGCGGGTAGTCATGCAGACTTGGAAAAGTTCCTAAAGAGGGTAGGTGGTCTCAAGAGAAAGGTCAAGACTGTTATGATAATAGGTGGGGGCAAGATAGCCTATTACCTATGCAAGAGTCTTGAAAATATAAATATTAAGACAAAGATTATAGAAAGAGACCTAAAGACTTGTCATTTCTTGGCCCAGCACCTACCTAGGGTAGATATAATATACGGGGATGGTACGGACAACCAGCTCTTGGAGGAGGAAGGAATCAATGATGTAGATGCCTTTGTATCTCTGACAGGTATAGATGAGGAAAATATCATTATGTCCATGTATGCAAATTCCAAGGGAGTTTCAAAGGTTATTACCAAGATTAGTCAATCTACCTTCAAGGATATGACAGATACCTTCAATCTAGATACGGTGATATCACCTAAAGAGTTGACATCTACAAGGATACTCCAATATGTCAAGGCTATGAATAACTCATACGGCAGCCAGTTGAACTCTCTATACAGGATAGTAAACGACAAGGTAGAGGTTCTGGAATTTTCAGTAAATGCTACTGGTAGGATAGTAAATCAACCGCTTAGGGATTTGAAATTTAAAAAGGGGATGCTGATTGCTTGTATAGTGCGTGATGGCAAGATTATAATACCAGGTGGCGACGACAGGATCCTGGTTGGAGATAATATTATAATTGTGACTTCAAGCCTTAGGATAGCTGATATAGAGGACATATTAAAGCGAAATGTATAGGTTTATTTAGGAGAATTGAGATGAATTATGAGATGATGGCTTATGTTCTGATGAATATAGCCAAGGTAGAAGGTTTTTTGATGTTTATACCTGCCATAGTATCCCTTGTGTATGGAGAAAAGGATGTGGCTATCAGGATATTTGAGATAGCCGTGGTCTTAGTTCTTGTTGGCAAGATATTTACAAGAAAAAAGCCTAGTAAGTCTGAGCTATTTATCAAAGATGGACTATTGATAGTTGGTTTGGCCTGGATAATATTTTCTGTGATAGGGGCCATGCCCTATTACTTGACAGGGAGTATAACTAGTATAGTTGATGCTTTTTTTGAGACCGTGTCTGGTTTTACGACTACAGGTTCTACTATATTGACAGATATCGAGTCCCTGCCGATGGGAATTCTTTTTTGGAGGTCATTTACCCACTGGATAGGTGGCATGGGTGTATTGGTATTTGTAATGGCTATAATACCACTGTCAGGTGGAAATACCATGAATATAATGAAGGCGGAGGTACCTGGTCCTACAGTTGACAAGTTAGTTCCTAAGACCAAGCAGTCAGCCAAGATCCTCTACCTGATTTATATAGCGATGACTGCCTTAGAAGTAATTTTGTTGATGCTTGGTGGTATGCCTTTTATAGATAGCCTGACAAATTCTTTTTCTACTGCTGGTACAGGTGGTTTTTGTATGAAGGCAGACAGTATAGGTTTTTATGACAGCGCCTATATAGATGGTGTAGTTACGGTATTCATGATATTATTTGGGATAAACTTCAACCTTTTCTATCTTGTGTTACTTAAGAATTTCAAACGTATATTCAAGAGTGAGGAGTTGAGGACCTATATAAAGATTATAGCTGTAGCTATTGCCTTGATTACTTGGAATATACAGGGTATGTATGGTGGTGTATTGAAGTCATTTAGGTATGCATCCTTCCAAGTTGCTACCATAATAACTACTACAGGTTTTATGACTGCTGATTTTAACCTATGGCCTACATTTTCCAAGGCTATATTGCTGTCCTTGATGATAATAGGTGCCTGCGCAGGTTCCACAGGTGGTGGTGTAAAAGTGTCGAGGGTATTGATTACATTTAAATATATAAAGTCAGAGATAAAAAAGGTCATTCACCCTAGGTCTATAAGTAATATAACCATGGATGAAAAACTGA
The DNA here is from genome assembly GCF_000758885.1 of Peptostreptococcus sp. MV1. Lineage (GTDB taxonomy): Bacteria > Bacillota > Clostridia > Peptostreptococcales > Peptostreptococcaceae > Peptostreptococcus. Next base: position 48,978 of record NZ_JRNB01000119.1, read on the forward strand.
TAGATGATACAATGACGAAAAATGTATCCGCCTATCTATTGATATACCTTGTAATTATGGCAGTTTCATTTATACTGATAACTTTGAACGAGTTTGATATTGAAACATCTCTGACTTCTGTTGTAACCTGCCTTAATAATGTTGGTCCGGGCTTGGGTAATTTGGTAGGTCCTACAGGCAACTTTTCGACATTTTCGCCTTTTTCGAAGTTGGTCTTGACTCTTGACATGCTATTGGGTAGGTTGGAAATATTCCCAATCTTATTCTTATTTAGTCCAAGGATATTCAAGAGACGTTTTTAACAAATTTTAAAAACAAATACGAACGTTTTCACAAGAAAGTCTATAATAATGTGAGGCATTGTATACATTTTTATAGACTTTTATTTTTTTGTATGATATAATTTTTAAGTAATAGGCAGTCTTGCTAGTTCTGCTTATTACACTAGTTATTTACAATAAGTGTGGATATGTGTATACATATAGATATACACTCCTTCTGCTCTTAGTGGTATAATAGATATTAGGTAAAGATAGCAGTAATAAGAAAGGACTAAAAGATATGTTAACAGCAATTACAGGAATAAACTGGGGCGATGAAGGCAAGGGCAGGATGGTTGACCTGCTGTCAGAGGACTATGATATAGTTGTTAGATACCAAGGTGGTAATAATGCAGGACATACAGTAGTAAATGAGAGGGGTAAGTTTATCTTGAACCTACTTCCGTCTGGAATTTTGCGTTCTGATGTTGTAAATATAATTGGTAACGGGGTGGTTGTGGATATCAAGCACCTAGTTGGTGAGATTAGCAAGTTGAAAGAAGCTGGCATAGTAATTACACCGGAGAACCTAAAGTTGAGTGACAGGGCAGTAATAGTAATGCCTTACCATGTAGACCAGGATTGTTTAGAAGAAGAGAGATTGGCAGATGCCAAGTTTGGCTCTACAAAGAGGGGAATAGCACCAGTCTATGGTGATAAATATATGAAGAAGGCTATCAGGTTAGGTGAACTATTAGATAGTGAAGAGGACCTAAAGGAAAGACTAAGGGGTATTATCGAATGGAAGAACCTGATGATAGAAAAGGGATATAAAAAAGCCCCTATAAAGTTTGAGGATATGTGGTCCTACCTAAAGGAATATGGCGATATAATAAAGGACTTTATATGTGATACAGGCCTATATTTGAACCAGGCCAATAATGATGGTAAGAATATAATGTTTGAGGCCCAGTTAGGAGCCTTGAGGGATATAGATTTTGGTATATATCCATTTACATCATCATCTTCAACAATAGCACCATATGCACCTATAGGGGCAGGGGTACCTAATTTGAAGCTTACAAATTCTGTAGGTATAATGAAGGCATATTCTACTTGTGTGGGAGAAGGTCCTTTTACTGCAGAAATGTTTGGAGACAAGGCAGAAGAGTTACGTAAGGCAGGTAATGAGTACGGTGCTGCTACTGGAAGACCTAGAAGAGTCGGTGGATTTGATATATTGGCTTCAAGGTATGGGGTTAGAGCACAGGGATCTGACGTAATCGCCCTTACAAAACTAGATGTTCTATCATACATGGAAGAGATACCTGTATGTGTAGCATATAAGTTTGGTGACCAGATCTTGGATGAGTTCCCAATAGGTGAGAAACTCTTCAAGGCTGAGCCAGTATATGAATACAAAAAGGGTTGGATGAAGGACATATCTGGATGCAGAGTCCTAGAAGACCTACCTCAGGAGGCTATTGACTATATCAAGTACCTAGAAGAGGTAGTGGACTGCAAGATTAAATATGTATCTGTGGGTCCAGAAAGAGAACAATATATAACAATGCCTTAGTAGGGCTATAAATTTTATAAATAAAAGTGTAAGTAGGCGAGTAAACATGTTTTTGCATGTCTACTCGCTGTCTAATTTAAATAATAATTTTTGGAGGAATAATATGAAGAATACTTATGAATCACCATTGACTTCTAGATATGCAAGCCAGGAGATGCAGGCCTTGTTTTCTCCTGATAAAAAGTTTAAGACTTGGAGAAAGCTATGGATAGCCCTAGCTGAATCTGAAATGGAGCTGGGAATAGATATTAGTCAGGATCAGATTGATGAATTGAAAAAATACCAGGACGATATAAACTATGATGTGGCCAAGGCGAGGGAAAAAGAGGTAAGGCACGATGTAATGAGTCATGTATATGCCTATGGTGTCCAGTGTCCTAAGGCTGCAGGTATAATCCACCTGGGCGCAACATCATGCTTTGTGGGTGATAATACAGATTTGATAATAGACTATGAGGCCCTAGAGCTGATAAAAAAGAGGTTGGTAAAGGTTATATCAGTATTGTCAAAATTTGCAGACGACTACAAGGACCTGCCAACTCTTGGTTTTACCCATTTCCAGCCAGCCCAGCCTACAACTGTGGGTAAGAGGGCTAGCCTGTGGATACAAGACTTCCTGTTTGACCTAGAGACTTTGGAGGACTTCTTGCAGAGAAAGAGGTTAAGAGGGGTTAAGGGCACTACAGGAACACAGGCATCCTTCCTTGAATTGTTTGATGGAGACTTCGAAAAGGTCAAGGAACTTGACAAGACAGTGGCCAAGAAGATGGGATATGATGATGTATTCGCAGTCACAGGCCAGACATATTCTAGAAAGTTTGATAGTAAGGTGGTAAATATTCTGGCAGGTATTGCCCAGTCCGCTACAAAGTTTTCAAACGATATTAGACTACTACAGCACCTAAAAGAGATTGAAGAACCCTTTGAGAAAAATCAGATAGGCTCATCTGCTATGGCATATAAGAGAAATCCTATGAGAAGTGAGAGAATAGCAGCCTTAGCTAGATATGTCATCGCTGATACTATTAATCCAGCTATGACGGTAGCAGGCCAGTGGTTTGAGAGAACACTAGATGATTCGGCTAATAGGAGAATATCAGTTCCAGAAGCCTTCCTAGCTACGGATGCAGTACTTAACCTATGCGCTAATGTAAGCGACGGTCTAGTGGTCTATCCCAAGGTGATAGAACAAAGATTGATGAAGGAGCTACCTTTTATGGCTACTGAAAATATAATGATGGATGCTGTGAAGAGAGGGGGCAATAGGCAGGACCTTCACGAAAGGATAAGAGTACACTCATTAGCTGCTGCTAAGGTAATTAAAGAAGAGGGTGGTTCAAACGACCTAGTGGACAGGATAGCAGGGGACCCTAGCTTCGGAATTACTAAGGAAGAAATCCTAGAAGTCCTAAGGCCAGAACTGTATACTGGTTGCGCAGGTCTGCAGGTGACAGACTTTATAGAAAATGTGGTAAAGCCTATGCTAAAGGACGAAGAGGCTATAGAAATAGCAGAATTGACAGTATAGTGTAGTAGCTCATAGTATGATATAATATTAATAATACTAAAAATATATTAGAAATTATAGCAAAATAATATAAAAATGGAGGTGCATCCTATGAAAGATTTCAAGCTAGCAATTTGTCAGATGAAGACAGGGGCAGACAAGGTGGCAAATATAGACAAGGCTATAGATATGATAGGCCAGGCTGCTAAAAATGGAGCCAGCCTAGTAGTCTTGCCGGAAATATTTAATTCTCCATATGATAACAAGTGCTTCCATGAATATGCAGAGGTATATCCAGGGCGGACTTCCCAGGCTATGATGGAGATGGCCAAGAAGTATGGAATCTATCTGTTGGCTGGATCTATACCTGAGAGGGATGGTGATAGGGTCTACAATACAGCCTACTTCTACGACAGGAGTGGAAGAATGATAGCTAGGCATAGGAAGATGCACCTCTTTGATATTGATGTCAAGGGTGGCCAGTACTTCAAAGAGAGCGATGTCCTATCAGCTGGAGATGACTTTTGTCTAGTCGATACAGACCTAGGAAAGATAGGTGTTGGGATTTGCTATGACGTGAGGTTTCCTGAATATTTTAGGATTCTAGCCAAGGAGGGGGCAGAGTGTATCCTCCTTCCAGCAGCCTTCAATATGACTACAGGACCGGCCCACTGGGAATTGTCGCTTAGGATGAGGGCTCTAGACAACCAGGTATATATGGTTGGGGCATCAGGGGCTAGGGATACCAGTGCATCATATATATCCTATGCAAATTCAAGAGTGATAGACCCATGGGCTAGTGTAATTGCCCAGGCGGGTGAAGAAGAGACTATATTATATGCAGACATAGTAGGTCAGAGGGTGAGTGACATTAGGGACCAGCTGCCACTTCTCAAGCATAGAAGGCTAGATATGTATTCAGTAGACAAGAAGTTTACAGATAAAAAATAAGACGAAATTTATAATATATACTTTATGGATAAAAAAGTCTAATTAAAGTAAAAAAATATTGAAAATAAGTCTACTTTAAGTTATAATATACGAAAATCAAATAAAAATAAAAGGGAGGTCTTTTATGTTATCTAGTAAGGAAATAAGAGCCCTGAGCAGGGAACAGCTCAAAGGGAATTGGTCGAAGTTTATATTGATTAACCTAGTTAATTTGCTTGCAGTGGGAGTTTGTACCTACTTATCAGTTAGGCGAGGAATGCCATATATGAATGTGGTACAAATTTTAATACAGGTATTTGTAACTCTTGGTACTTATAAGCTAATGTTAGACCTAGCTAATGGACAGGAATTTAGGTTCTCAAACTTTTGGCAACCAAAGAGGGTCTATATAAGATATCTAATAGTAAGTATATTATTGGCTGTTTTGATAGCAATTATAAATGTAATTGTAGGAGTTATTCTAGGCGCTATCGGTTTATCCATGATGATAGGAAATGCCACTAGTGGATCACTAACTTTCCTTGGTGGCCTAACATTAGGTTCCATAGTTATGGTTGTGGTTATTGGTTTGATTGCAAGTATTATAAATATCTACATTCAGTTGACATACCAAATGACAGAGCTAATAGTAATAAAGAACCACGACGATATAGGAGCAATAGATTCTCTAACATATTCTAGAAAAATTATGTATGGCTACAAGTGGAGATTGTTTAAGTTGTGCCTATCATTCATAGGCTGGGCAATATTATCGATTGCCAGTTTGGGAATAGGTTTACTATGGTTGTCATCATACATATACATGTCAATAACTAATTTCTATCTAGAGTTGTTGAAGGAGAGGGAAGAGCTAGCAAGAGACCTTAACCTAGTTGATGCAGAGACTATATCAACATATAGGACTTTTGTAAATCAACTAACACCAGCAGAATATACATCATCCAAGGATGAAGAGGTTGTTGAACCAATAATACTTGAATTAGGAGCAGGAACTAGTGAAGGAGACGAATCAAGTGTTAGTGATAGTAAACTTACAAATGCTGAGGGCCAGGAAGTAGATTCTAATGATGATGACAGTAGCAAAGATGATGGTGAAAATGAAATATAAGGTATAGATGATATTGAGCTAATTATTATTGATTAAAAAAATGGCTACAGGGAATATTTTTTTCTTGTAGCCCTTTTTTTGTGTAAAATTAAGTAATACCCTAAAAATAGTTAATAAATTGCCGAAAATATTGAATTTTATTATCACTGATTTGGTGTTAAAATATTAATAGAGATAATTTTATTTTGAAATTTAGTATCAATATCAATTATTTGTGCTATAATTATTGTAGGGATAATTTTATTTTGAAATTTAGTATCAATATCAACTATTTGTGTTATAATTATTGTAGGGATTATTCAGTGCACGCTATTGAGGTTATTCAATATGCGATAAAAATAAGTATAATACCTGAATTTTAACGCATATTAAACTAGTTTAGAAGATATGAAGGGGGTGATTTTATGAGATATATTTACATCATAATAGGTATATTGTCGGTGATATTGGGGGGGATAGGAGTTTTGTTACCAGTTTTGCCGACAGTTCCTTTTTTGCTTTTAGCTTCTTTTTGCTTTGCAAAAGGATCTGATAGGTTTAACACTTGGTTTAAATCTACAAATCTTTATAAAAACAATTTGGAGTCTTTTGAAAAAAACAAGTCCATGACTAAAAAGACTAAGTGGAAGATACTAATATTTGCGTCTGTAATGTTGTTATTTGTATTTTTTAGGTATGATATTTTGCCTATGAGAATATTTATAGTTACCTTAATAGCCTTTAAATATTATTATTTTTTGAAAGTTATAAAGACAGTAGATGGAGGTGATTGTCATCGATAGGTTGTTGGGTCAATCAAAAAAAGAGAGATTGACTAGGTTTGATAGAAAAAAAATAAGAAATAGACAAGTATCACAAAATACTAGGAAACAAGATAATAAGAGGAATTTTAATAAATCTTTAATGAGAACAATAGTATCTCTAGTAGCAGTTGTGAGTTTACTATTGGGGACACTTCCAATTACGAGTGCCATAGGGCCTTCAGACGGTATATATAAGGTAAAGTTATCATTGATGAAGAAGTACGATGAAGAAAAATCAATGGGAAACGGTGCCTTTGTACCGGAAGGATTCATAAGTGTGTCGGCTGGTAAGGCCAAGATAAGGATAAAAATGGTTCCTCTTACAGCCTTTAATTTTAGGGGCTATCTTAGTGAATTGAAGGTAAAGGACAAGCCTGCGACTGTTTTGACTAGGTATGATGAGTATGACGTATATAATAATCCCAAGGATGGTAAGGATGCTAGATTTAAGGGAGTGAAATATCCTAAAGAAATGGAATTTGATGTCGAGTGGGGAGAAAAAGATATACCTGTTCAGGTATATGTACCTGTTATGGGAGAAATGGCCAGTGGGGAACAGAAGGCTAGATTGAGGATACAATGGCCTTCAAATCCAGACTCTGCCAAGGTGTCCTCAATAAATTTTGACTCTTCATCTAATTTAGAGGCATCTGATGATACAAGTGAGACAGTCAATAATGCCTACCAGTCAAAGGACAACAGAAATTTGCCACCACTGGAAAAGGGAGAGAATATAAATCTGGAACCGGGCTATTATAAGTTGAATGTCAGCCTCTACCATGAAAGGGAGGACAGGCTTTCTATGGGAAATAATGCCATGATTCATGATGCAGAGCTCTTGTCCAAGGATGGCAAGTATACATTTTTGTTGGGCAGTACGTCTATGGAGGTTTCTAATATTATAGCTTCCTTAGTTTCTCTACAGATTAGGGATGACAATGCCTACTATCATTTTGCAGAGCCACATGCCTTTGACCTAACTATACCAGGGGAACAGGACAAGAGACCTGAGGTATTTAGTTTTGATCTAGTACGTAAGGACCCCATGATCTATGTAAAGGTCGATCCAAAGGTCAAGCCTATGGGAGAAGTTCCTGTTGGTGCTAGGTTGAAGATAGATTGGTCTACTATAAAGAAGTCAGAAGAGGCTGATACAGTCTTGTACAAAAAAATGAAAAATGGTACTCCTAGAAAGAAGTTTGATCCTAAGGAAACAATCCACAAGATTTTGCCGGAAGGATTTGAACTCTTGGCTGAACCTGGAGCCTTCAAGGAGAATATTGTATTCAAGGCCAATCCAGTCACTGGAGGAACTAGTTTTCAGAAGGTAACTCAAAAGTTTGGTAGGGGAACTGCCATGAAGATATACGAGTTTAAGATAGAAAATGACTATGGTGTACCAACCAAGCCATCCAAGATGGTGACAATAAAGGCCAAGATACCTTCAAATGTAGTGAATCCTAAGGTTTATAGGTTGACTGATATGGCAGAAATGAATACATCTGTTTCTGGTGAGCATACTATATTTACTACGGATACATATGGTGAGTTTGCCTTTGTTGCTAGTGGTGGAGCCAAGGCTTCCAACCAGCTAAATAATGGTAATAATGTGAAGAAAAGCCCATCAAATGCAGTTGCCAGGTCAAATAATTCTAAGTCAAATAGCAAGTCCAAAAAGAATGACAAGAATAAGAATAGCGACAAGAAAAAAGACAAGGGTGTAAAAAGCAGCACGCCAGCATCTATAAGTCAGTTAAAGAATGAAGCAACTGATTTTTCCAACAATGCACAGGTCAATGAGCCTGATCAGACAAAAGAGGCCAACAAGGTTCAGAAGCCATTGAAGGCTAGGGAAAATCCAAAGGTTATCTTTTATTGCATACTGATACTTGGAGCTATAATTTCTGGTTCAGTATATGTATATATCAAGTTCAGCAAACACTTGCTTTACGAAATGAAGTACAACGAATACTTGAGGAAGAAAGTAGCAGAATTTAATAGGGTAAAGGATATATTATAAGAAAAGGTGGGGGATAGGATATAATGCAATCTATATACAAGAAAATATTTGGCAAGCTGTCAATATTAGCCTTCATCTTGGCAATATGCCTACATATGTTTACGGGGATTTCTTTTGCAGGTGAGGTCTATACAGCAAATGCTCATGGCCACTATTCACATCCGGTAACGGGTACTATAGAGGATCCTGGTAACAATCCAGGTATAGGTGAAGGAATGGTGTCAAATACAGTTTTTGGTACTGCCCTGATAGAGAAGGATGATGACGGCAAGTTATATGCTACAGTTAGGTACAATTTGAGGGATAAAATCAGTAAGTTTACCTTCAATGTACAGAATAAGGGAGATAATGGTTGGACAGAGGTTTCATATCAGGAAACTCAAAATGCGGTTACGACAGGAGATTTTAGGTTTGAGATACCATCGGCTGATTGCGTGGTTAGGGCTACATTTTTTGTTGGTCCCATGTCTAGGTCGGTTGTATTTTACATAGACTTTGATGACCTACAGGCAGGAAATACAGATTTCAAGGCCTTGGTGTCTACAAACAGCTCTAGTCAGTCATCTGCTGGAGGTGAATCTAATTCATCTAGTCAGTCTTCGTCAAATAATGGTTCAAATACAAGTAATAATACAAGTTCGGACACTAGAACAAGTAGTAATACTAGCTCAAACAGTTCAAGTAATTCTGCTAGTAAAACTGGTGGAACTAGCTCACATGACAAGGCAAAGGCTTTGATGAATTCAGCCAATAAAGTAACTCCGAAGGCTGGAACTACCAATGGAAATGGAGTAGTACCACCTTCTAATGGAGAGGACGATAAAAAGATAAACCAGGGTGACCTAGGTTACGACCATGGTCTGCTAACAAACAAAGATTTTGGAGATAGCAAGACCCTTATGGATGGTAGAGATTCAAAAGATGCCCCTTGGGGAATAGTTACTAAGGTCTTATTTACAGTAATCGTAGTCTTAGTGGCTGTTGTATTGGCTGTATTAATTTTTGGTGCTCTTGCCCTAGTTTTAGGTTTTAACTATATAAAGAGAAAGAATGACTCTATATCTGATAGCTTGGACAGTCAGGGATTTGAATTTGATGAATTGGAAGACAGGGAAATTTTGTGTGAGCCAAGTGAGGTGACAAGTTATGAATAAGAAGATGCGTTTTTTAAGTATGTTCTTGTGTCTAGTGGCTTGTCTGCTTGGTGGATGCGTCAACCAGCATCCAGAGGGTTCCAAGGACAAGGTCCAAGACCTTAGACAGGTTACCAAGATCAAAAATCCAAAGGTAATAGCTACTTCCATGGCCACTGTCTATATACTAGAAAAGTTAAATGTAGACCTGATTGGTGTTCCGGATAGCAAGGTGGACAAGCTGCCAGACAGGTACAAGGGCAAGCCTACTGTAGGCATGGCCATGGCTCCAGAAATTGAGAAGATAGAGACTATGAATCCCGATTGGATTTTTTCTCCAGTCAGCCTAGTCAGTGACCTAGAGCCAAAATATGAAAATGCAGGCCTGAGGTTTGGTTTTTTGAACTTGAACAATATACCAGGTATGTACAAGTCCATAGAGGACATGGGCGTAATCCTAGACAGGGAAAAAGAGGCCAAGGCCTTGATAGACGAATACCAGGCCTTTATGAAAGACTATAAGGAAAAACACAAGAATATGAAAAAGAAAAAGGTCCTAGTCTTGATGGGCTTACCGGGATCCTATGTAGTAGCGACTGACAAGTCTTATGTTGGTTCCCTAGTAGAGCTGGCAGGCGGAGAGAATATATACAAGTCTGACAAAGACCAGTTTATTAATGTTACGACAGAAGACATGTTGAAGAAAAATCCAGAAATAATCCTTAGAACAGCCCATGCCCTACCAGATGAGGTAAAGGAAATGTTCTTTAAGGAATTTAAAACAAACCAGATTTGGTCTAAGTTTGATGCAGTTAAAAATGACAAGGTCTATGATTTGGACTACAAAAAATTTGGTATGTCAGCAAAGTTTACATATCCAAAAGCCTTACAAGACTTAGGTAAGATATTTGAAACAGGAGGTGATAAGTAGTGAAGTCTAAAAAATTTAAATTTGGTCTTTCCAAATTTCTGGCGGGAAATGATAGAAGGGAAAAGCCAATTAATAATACCAGGAAGGCCCTAGCTTTTATTATCACCCTGATATTATTGGTAATAGTATTTTTTATAGCAGCTACTTCAGGTAGTATAAACGTGGGATTTGGTAAATTATTGAGAGGGCTATTTGTAAAATTAGACCAGGATGTGGTAGCCATATGGGATTTAAGGTTCCCAAGAATAGTAATATCTATTTTGGCTGGTGCAGCCATATCGGTATCAGGTGTCCTATTACAGGCAGTTATGAAAAATCCTCTAACTGACCCGGGGATTATAGGTATATCATCAGCGGCATCATTGGTGTCAGTCTTGGTAAGTACTATGTTCCCAGCACTATATTTTTCTATTCCATTTTTCTCGGTTGCAGGAGGTCTTTTGGCCTACCTATTGATATATTCATTGGCCTGGGATGGTGGAGTAAACCCTGTAAAGTTGATACTAGTGGGTGTTGCCTTAAATATGACCTTTACAGGTATTAGCGAATTTTGTAAGGCCTTTGCAGGTGGTGGAGCCAATCTGAGCAAGGTCCAGTCCATAGTAGAAGGAAATATTACCCAGAGGACTTGGGCAGATGTAAATATGCTATTTTGGTATGTATTGATAGGTCTGATTCTGGCTTTTTGTCTATACAAAAAATGCGACCTACTTTCTCTAGAGGATAAGACAGCCAGGGGTCTGGGTGTCAACGTAGATAGGGATAGGTTTATAGTAGCCCTAGTGGCAATTATCTTGGTAAGTATATCGACAGCCCTAGTAGGTGTGATAGGATTTTTAGGTCTTATAGTTCCTCATATGGCCAAGATGCTAGTGGGAAGTGAGCATAGGTTCAAGATACCATATACAATGTTACTTGGGGCCTTTGTATTCCTTCTATGCGATACTATAGGAAGGACTATGGTGGCACCTTATGAAATACCAGCATCGATTATGATGTCAATTATAGGTGCTCCATTCTTTATCTTCCTTCTAAAGCATGGAGGTGATAGTTATGGAAGTTAAAAATCTTACATTCTCCTACACTGAGGGTGGGAAAACTATCTTGGAGAACATATCCTTCAAGATAAAGACGGGAAGTATTACATCTATCCTAGGAGCCAACGGTTGTGGTAAGTCAACCCTATTTGACCTGATGACAAAAAACTTGAAGGTTAATTCAGGAGAGATTCTTTTAAATGGTAGAAATATATCTACCATGTCTCAGAAGGACTTTGCTAGGAAGGTAGCAATTATTCACCAGTACAACAGGGTATCAGATGGTATAACTGTCAGGCAGTTGGTGAGTTATGGTAGAACTCCTTATCAGGTCATGATGAAGAGGCATGATGAAGAGGATGAAAGGATGATCAGCTGGGCTATAGAGGCAACCAACCTAGTGGACATACAGGATAGGACAGTAAACTCCCTATCAGGTGGCCAGAAGCAGAGGGCTTGGATAGCCATGGCCTTGGCCCAGGGGACAAAGTTCCTATTCCTAGATGAGCCAACTACTTACTTGGATATTAGGTATCAAATAGAGGTATTAGAGCTAATTGACAGACTGAATAAGGAACTAGGCATGACCATAGTAATGGTTTTACATGATATCAATCAAGCTATGTACTACAGCGATAGGGTTATAGGCCTAAAGGATGGAAATATTTTGGTTCAGGGCGACCCTGAAAAGGTAATTTCTTCCTACTCAGTTGAGCAGATGTTCGGGGTCAAGTTAGAAGTAATTGAGGTTAATAATAAAAAACTGATATTAACTATTTAAAAAAGATAATAATTATATATAGTATTTTTGCTTATTTTATTGTATACTAGAGGTAAGTGAATATTGTATGTAATTTATTTGGGAATAAATTGAGAATAGAATGCATATGGAACTATAAAATATAAGTTTAGATTTAGATAATAATTAAAAATATATTTGGAGGTAAACTATGAAAAATATGACTAAGAAATTTGCAACTGTTATGGTAGCAGCAACTGCTGTTACAGCTGTAGCACCAACTATGGTAAACGCTGAAGAGGCTATTGAATATAAGGTTCCAATTAAGATGAAGCATGCCCACGAAGACAAGGACTCTATGGGTAATGCAGCCTTAGACCATGTTGCTAAGGTAGTTGAGAAGGATGGAAAGGCAGAAATATATATCAATATGAAGGGTCTTTCATTTATGGGTTTATTTGGTCACCTTTGGGGAATGAATGTATACGAAGCAGGACTTGGAACAGCCAAGTCACCTGTTAGTGTAGAAAAGACTTTCAATGATAAGGACCTAGAAGGTAAGACAAGAGAGTTCCCTCAGACTCTAAAGATTGTAAGAAACAAGACAAAAGAAGACAAGGTATATATAAATGTTGAAGTTGACGCTATGGATGCTATTGCTAGTGGTGGAGCTAGTACATATGCCAAGACTATAAAGGGTAAGGGTGCCCAGGATGCTATCTTAATGCTTGACTATTCTAAGGCAGAAAAGGTAACACCGGATCCTAAGCCTGATGAAAATAAAGACAACAAAAAGAGAGATAGAATAGCAGGTATAAGCAGGTATGCTACAGCAGCCAAGATTAGTTCAACTAACTATAACAAGGCTGATTCAGTAATCCTAGCAAATGCCTACAAGGATGCAGATGCCCTAGCAGCAGCTCCTCTAGCAGCTAGTATGTCAGCTCCTATACTATTAACTAAGGGAGATGCTATTCCAGCTGAAACTATGGCTGAAATAACTAGACTAGGTGCCAAGAAGGTATACATAGCTGGTGGAGAAGGTTCTGTAAGTGCTGCAGTAGCTGACCAGCTAAAGAAGGCAGGTATAGAAGTAGTAAGACTAAGTGGTGACAACAAGTACCAGACCGCTATTAAGATAGCGGACCTAGTAAGAGCTAGTGGCAACAAGGAAGAAGCTATACTTGTAAATGGAACTAAGACAGCAGATGCCCTATCAGTATCAGCATTTGCAACTAAGATTAAGGCTCCAGTTCTACTAACTGGTGCAGCTAGCCTAAACAAGGATGTAGACGCATCTCTTAAGGCTTGGAACTTGAAGAAGTTGACAGTTGTTGGTGGAGTGAACAGTGTATCTAAGGCTGTAGAAGACGCTGCTAAGGCTGAATCTAAGGTTAGAATCAGTGGTGATAACAAGTACGCAACTTCTGTAGCAATAGCCAAGCATGCATATGCTAATCCTAAGTCTGTAATGGTTGCTAATGGTGTTAAGACAGCAGATGCCCTAGCAGCAGGTGCAGTAACAGCTAAGACTATGAGTCCAGTTGTTCTAGTTAATGGCAAGACTGTAGCTCCAGAATTGAAGCCATACCTAGCTGGCACAGAAAAGATATCTGTAGTAGGTGGAGTAGATTCTATATCAGATGCTTTGATGAACTTACTAGGCAAGTAGACTATAGATAAAGGAAAATTTTGATAAGGCTATTTGTTGAGCAGGTTTCATCTGAATTTGAACTGGAATTTTGTACGAATATAACAAACATATTGAATTACATTAATTAGATAATATATAACGCCAAGATGAGAATCATTTTTCTGTATGGAATAGATTTTCACTTGGCGTTATATTTTTTATTACAAGTACCTACAAAAAGGAAAGATTATTATTTTTGGCGATATTACTTTTCTATTATCATAGCCATCAGCTTGTTTGTCCTATCGACATATTCATTTAGCTGGTCTGGCTTTAATTCCTTGTTGGCCAACATAGCTAGGTCAGCTACCTGCTGGCACATAAGACCCACAAGGTCCTTCTTATCAGGGTCCTCTGACAATTGGACGAGTCTGTGTATAATAGGTGAAGTTCTGTTTAGGAGTAGGCTTTGTTCTTCTTCAAAGCTGACTCCTCCTAGTCCCATGGCTTCAAATTGGTCCTTCATATGAGCCATACGGATACTCTGTTCATCGACCACTACCATGGCAGATAGGTTGGAATCCTTGAAGCTTTCAACCTTGTAAGAGGCTAGTTTTTCACCCAATACATCCTTAAATAGGTTGGATATTTTTTCGTCATTTTCCTTGTCCTTGTCATGAGTATCGGAGTCTAGAACCTTGGATATATCTGAGTCGATTCTAGCAAATTTAAGTATTTCTTTTTGGTTCTCTGGATTCTTGTCCATATTTTCTACATATTCTATCAGTCCCATAAATGGTGTATCTAGGCTATTGTCAAGTATAAGGGCATCTAGGCCGTTGTCCTTGAACTGCTTGATATACTGGGCTTGCTGGTTCTCGTCAGTAACGTAGTAGACAACCTTGTCTTCCTGGTCCTTCCTAGCTGTTAGGTATTCATCTAGGCTAATATGCTTGTCGTAAATAGTCTTGTAGAGGATTACATCCTTTATCCTATCATAGAACTTATCATCCTTTAGGCAACCAAATTTTATAAATACCTGTATATCGTCCCAGAATTTTTCGTAGTTGTCCCTTTCAGTCTTGTGAAGGGATTTTAACTTGTCGGCAACCTTCTTGACAATATGCTTTGAAATTTTACTTACGTCCCTATCATTTTGTAGGAAGCTCCTTGAAACGTTTAGAGGTAGATCAGGACAGTCGATTACTCCCTTTAATAGAAGGAGGAATTCTGGTATCACTTCCTTGATATTATCTGCAACAAAGACCTGGTTGTTGTATAGCTTTACCTGTCCTTCAACTAGTTCAAATTCATTTTTTAGTTTAGGGAAGTAGAGGATTCCCTTTAGGTTGAATGGGAAGTCTACATTTAGGTGGATCCAGAAAAGTGGCTCATCATGTGTGTGGAATACTTCCTTGTAAAAGGCCTTGTAATCATCTTCTGTACAGTCCTTTGGAGTCTTCATCCACAATGGATGGATATTGTTTATAGGTTTTGCTTCTTCTGGAAGGTCTACTTCTATAGGCTCTGGAGTCTGGCCATTTTTTACAGCTTCATCGTATTTTGCCTGTGATTCCTGGGCTTTTTTAGCTCTTTCCTCTTCTTGTCTCTTTTCCTCACCTGCATCTTCTAGGTATATTTCAGTTGGTAGGAAATAGCAGTACTTGTTCAGGATTTCTCTGATCTTGTAGGCATATAGGAACTCATCGTTTTCTTCTGGTATAGTAAGGATTATACTAGTACCGTGTTCCTTTCTGTCTCCTTGGCCTATTTCAAATTCCATACCATCCTCTGATATCCAACTGACTGGCTGGGCACCATCTTTATAGGATAGGGTGCTTATTTCAACCTTGCTAGATACCATAAAGGCAGAGTAAAATCCAAGTCCAAAGTGGCCGATGATATCGTTTGATTCATCCATGCGGTCCTTATACTTGTTGACGAATTCTTCGGCACCAGAAAAGGCAACCTGATTTATATATTTTTTGACTTCTTCAAGGTCCATACCGATACCATTGTCAGTGAATGTTAGGGTCCTATTTTCCCTGTCAATCCTAACGATAACCTTGTAGTCATCTCTTAGCTCGGCCTCACCCATGCCTGCTAGTCTTTTATGTTTGGCTATGGCATCACAACCATTACTCACTAATTCTCTTACAAATATATCCTTGTCAGAGTACAACCATTTCTTGATTATTGGAAAGATATTCTCTGAGTGGATAGATACTTTACCCTTTTCAGTAGTCATATTGATACCTCCTGTACTGTTTGATATTTTTATAGATTAATTCTACCACTTTCTGTTATCACTGTCAAATGTTGAGTGCTAAATATAGATATTATGATTTATCAAAAAGCAAATATGTCATTTTTGCTTCCGTTATTTATTATCACTACCTATTAAACATTAATCCACCCTTATGCTATCACCTATGCTATAATATATGAAGAGAAAAATATTATGGAGGGTTCGATGGATAGGAAATATTTTGAATTTAGTTTAGAGGAATTTGCCCAGGACTTGGGATCTAAAAAGTCCATGCCAGGAGGGGGTAGCGTGGCTGCCTATGCCTTAAATCTGGCCAATGGTTTGGCTTCAATGGTGGCCAATTTCACAGACGGCAAGAAAAAGTATGCTGCATACCAGGCTGATATAAAAGAAATCTTGGCCAGGTGTCAGGACTACCATAGGGAGTCTATGGATATGGTAGATAGGGATGCTGAGGCCTTTTTACCCTTGGCTGAGGCCTACAAGCTGCCTAGCGATACTGAACAAGAAAAGAAATACAAGCATCAAGAGATGCAGGCCTGCCTAAGGGGGGCAGCTAGTGTGCCAATGGACCTATTACGCCTATCAAGCAAGGTTCTAGACCTACATGAGGACTTGCTAGAAAAGGGGTCTGTAATGCTCCTAAGTGATGTCGGTGTGGGTGTGGCAATACTGAGGTCGGCGGCCTTGAGTGCTAGGTTAAATGTGATGATCAATATTAAGGACATAGATGACCAGGCCTATGTGGAGCTTATTAGTCAGGAGATGGAAGACCTAGTGGCTGATATAGTTAAGAGGTCTGACTATATATATGAAGAAGTTTTCAGGAGGTTTAAATAAATGGAAGAAAAGTTACTAAGGGGTAAGCCAGTGGCAGACGCCCTGACGGATGATATTATAGACAAGGTAAGCAAGTTAAATGACAATGGTATATTCCCAAAATTAGCCATGCTAAAGGTTGGTAACAGGGCAGATGATGCATCTTACCAGAGGGGGGCGACAAATAGGTGTGCCAAGTGTGGAATAGAAACTATGGTGGTTGAGTTGGATGAGGACTGTAGTCAAGAAGCCTATCTAGAGGCCCTAGAATCACTGAACAAGGATGATTCGGTTCATGGTATTTTGTGTTTTAGGCCGCTACCAGACCAGATAGATGAGGAAATTGTCAAGTACTATATAGATGATAGGAAGGATGTAGACTGTTTCTCTCCACTTAGTCTAGCCAAGATTATGTCAGGGGACAAGAGGGGGTTTGCTCCTTGTACTCCTATGGGTGTAATAGAAATTTTGAAGTACTATGATATAGATTTAAGGGGCAAGAATGTAACTGTTTTGGGTAGGTCTATGGTGGTTGGCAAGCCCCTGTCCATGCTTCTCTTGAATAGGGATTCAACTGTTACGATTTGCCATTCTAAGTCCAAGGACCTTGAAAATATAGTTAAGGGGTCTGATATCCTAGTTTCATGCATGGGTAGGGCTAGGGCAGTTGACCAGTCATATATAAAGGAAGGGGCAGTCGTGATCGATGTTGGCATCAACTTTGATCAGGGTGGCAATATGTGTGGTGATGTAGATACAGATGATGTACTAGACAGGGTAGCCCACATTACTCCAGTTCCAGGAGGTGTAGGTTCTGTTACTAGCTCTGTACTGGCTAGACATACCTTGAGGGCCTGCATCCAAATACACGATCTGTAAATTGGACTTTGAGGGGGTTTTTTAGTGTTTTCTAAGTTTATAGGGTACAATGATGAAAATGTGCCTACAATAATAAGGAGTACAAATGGTTTAAAGTACAAGATGATAGTTCATTCACTTTTTATAGGACTCTTGACTGGTTGCACAATAGTGGCCTACAGGATCCTTGGTGAAAGACTCTTGGGTCTATTTGGCAGACTATATATAATCTCCAAGACTAATAAGGGAGTGGCTATTGGTGTTTTTTTGGCACTACTAGTGATGGCTATGCTTGTCAGTTTATTTCTTAGGAAGGAGCCTAATATATCTGGCTCCGGTATACCCCAGGTAGAGGGCGTTATGACTAGAAGGATGAAAACCAACTGGTGGACTGTCCTAGTATATAAGTTTTTTGGTGGAATCTTGTGTCTGGCGGCAGGTTTGTCCGTTGGTAGGGAAGGGCCGTCTATCCAGATGGGGGCTGCCATAGGTGAAGGTGTATCCAGAAAGACCAATAAGCTAGACTATGAGCATAAATACCTTATGACCAGTGGGGCATCTGCTGGCTTGGCTGCTGCCTTTAATGCACCCCTAGCAGGTGTTATGTTTGCACTTGAAGAGGTCCACAAAAACTTTTCACCAGTTGTATTAGTATCCGCCATGGTATCTGCTGTTACGGCAGATATGGTGACCAAGTCTTTCTTGGGTATTAACCCATCCTTGAGGTTTGATGCCTTGAGCATTATGCCTATAAAGTACTATTGGTCACTAGTGATGTTGGGGATATTGATAGGACTGTCTAGCTATATCTTCAATCACGGCGTAGTTAAGTCAAAGTCAATTTATAGGTCTATGCCTGTAAAGCAGGAGCTTAAAATTTTAATACCATTTATTTTTGCAGGATTTATTGGTATGGCTTTTCCTAGCCTATTAGGCGGGGGCCATGAACTGATAGTAAATATAAACTATTTTCACCTAGGGCTAGCAGTTTTGATATTGTACTTAGTTATAAAGTATTTATTCACATTTGCATCTTTCGGTTCGGGTGTACCGGGTGGTATATTCTTCCCACTGTTGGCCATAGGTGCACTTATGGGTAATATTTTTGGAACGGTATGCGTGACTTATTTGGGGATTCCCCACCAGTTCCTAGTTAATTTTGCAGTCTTGGCTATGGCTGGCCACTTTGCTGCAACTGTCAAGGCTCCAATAACGGGCATAATCCTAATATTTGAGATGACGGGTTCATTTGAGCATTTACTACCCCTGTCTGTAGTAGTATTTATTGCGGTGGTGATATCAGACCTATTGGGGGTAGAGCCTGTGTACGATATGTTGCTAGAGGATATTTTAAAGCACAAGAAGGATTCTGACTACCATACTGAGGACAAGAGCAAGACCCTTATGGAGTTTTCAGTCCATATAGGTAGTCAGGTTGAGGGCAAGTTTATATCAGAAATCGACTGGCCCGAAAAGTGTTTAGTAGTAGCCATATATAGGGGGGCAGAGGAGATTTTACCGAGGGGGAATACCCTAATAGTTGGAGGAGATATGTTGGTTGTTATGGTCAACAAGGATGAATCAGCCCAGATGTTGGATTGGTTGACCCAGATGACCAGTCAGATAGGCTGAGTTTTTTTAGGAAGGAGGTTCAGGCATGGTCAAATTAAATAAAAACCAGGCCCAGGCAGTGGCCCATATTGATGGACCTTGCATGGTCCTAGCTGGTCCAGGATCCGGCAAGACTAGGGTCATATCCCAGAGGATAGTTTCGATGGTTCTTGACCATGCCATTCCTCCTACTAGGATATTGGCTATTAGCTTTACCAAGGCATCTTCTGTGGAGATGAAGAAGAGGACGCTTGGATACGGTCAGGATAAAAGGCTCAAGAAGGTTAGCTTTGGGACCTTTCATTCTAGTTTTTTTAGGATATTGAGGAGGTATGCTGGAGTTGGCCTAGATGACCTATTAGTTGATATAGATAGATTTAAATTGGTTAAGTCTATACTCAAATATCTCAAGGTGACCAATTACAATGATGACGATGTAGCGGACCTTTTAAATGAGATATCCCTGGTCAAGAATGAACTATTGGATTATAGGGATTATGAGAGTCTTAGTTTTGATCAAGATACTTTTCAAAAGGCCTATAGGATATATGAGGATGAGAAGAAAAAGTACGGCAAGATAGACTTTGACGATATGTTGATAAGGGCCTATGACCTCTTAAGGGCTGAGCCCGCTATCTTGAATATAGTCAGGCAGGTGTTTCGGTATATACTGATTGACGAGTTTCAGGATATAAATAAGGTACAGTTTGAGCTGATAAGGTTAGTTGCAGGTCAAGAGCAGAATGTATTTGTAGTTGGTGATGAAGACCAGAGTATCTATGGCTTCAGGGGGGCCAGGCCGGACTTTATGCTGGAGTTTGATGAGTATTTTCCTGGTGCCAAGCATATATATTTGGATATAAACTACAGGTCTTGTGAGAATATAGTAGACCTGTCAGCTAGCCTTATCAAAAAAAATAAGCTTAGACACGACAAGATGATAAGGGCCTTTAGTAAGGAGTCTGCAAGAATTTCCTATATATATCCCAGGGATACGGACGACGAGGCAAGATTGGTGGCAGGGCAGATTTTTGATAGGATAGGCTCTCAAAAGGACGCATCTTATGGCGACTTTGCAGTTATCTATAGGACCAATAGGCAGGCCAGAGCCTTTGTGGATGCCTTTATGAATAAGAGGATTCCCTTTATTTTAAAGGATGCCCCCAAGACCATCTATGACCATTGGGTTAGTCTGGACCTAATAGCCTATCTGAGGATAGCCATGGATATAGGATCTAGTGGAGACTGGGTCAGGGTTATCAACAAGCCCTTTAGGTATATATCAAAAAATTCTCTTGCAAAGGCAGAGAGGTCAGTTGATTTTTTTGATGCCCTTTTGAATGATGAGGATATAAAGGATTTTCAAAAGAAAAATTTGGAAGACCTCTATGAAGACCTAAATTATGTCAGGGGGCTTAGTCCCCAGTATGGAATTTCCTACATCAGGACGACATTGGACTATGATAGGTATATATTGGAATACTGTCACGAGCGCAAGATAAGGGCCCAGCAGATAGTGGAGATATTAGATGAACTAGAGTCTGCTGCATCCAACTACAAGACCATATTGGATTTTTTCAAGCATATAGACCAGGTTAGGGAAGAAGTTAAGAAGAGCTCTGACAAGACTACAGGATCAAGTTTGGCAACCAGGGCAGATGAAGGTGTAGTCCTTACAACCATGCACAGCTCCAAGGGATTGGAGTTTGAGTCAGTCTATATAGTCGGTGTAAATGAGGGAGTAATTCCCTACCAGGTAGCCGATGAAGCTAGGGTTGATATAGAAGAGGAGAGAAGGCTCTTTTACGTTGCCATCACCAGGAGCAAGAAGGAATTAGTCATATCCAGTCCACTCAAGCGCTTTGGAAAAAAGGTCGGTCCATCAATGTTTTTAAAAGACTTACAAGAAAATAGAAGGAATTTAAAAGGTAGTTAGATATTTTGTATCTAAGCTACCTTTTTCTTGTATTATCCTTGTATTAAATTAAGTAATCAAATGTTCTACTATATCATTTTCTACTAGACTTATTTTTTAGACTTTCTATAACCAGCATTTATGGCATCTTCTTCGTTGTCAAAGTAGACTGCATTTTTATCGCTTACAGAATCATATCCTTTTGAACCCTTTAGGTGGTAGACCTTGCTATTTTTATTACCCTTGACACTTTTCTGGGATTTTTTAATTGTAATATTATCCTTGGCTGAAGGATTCTTTGCCTTTAGCCTTTTTCCATCGTTGAGTGGCCTTGTCTCAGGATTGTCTTTGTGACTTTCATTAAAGGTTCTTAGGCTGGCTTCATTCCATAATCCTACAGATTTTTCCTGGGCCTGGTGCTGGAAGCTGGCGAATAGGTCGCTATATCTGGTATCAGGTTGGAATGAATAGGCATAGGCATATCCATTTATAACTAGCTGGGCATTGTACATATACTTGGATATTTCTTCTTTGCTAGGGTTGTCGCTACTAGGCATTTCTAGCCATACATACCTTAGGAGACGACCATACTTGTCAGTGTCGGATACATCTTTTTGAAGGTATACTGTCTTGTTTTTTAGTTGCCTTTTAGAATAATCACTGGCTTCTTTGCCATAGAATTGGACAGGTTTATTGGGGTGGACAGTCTCCGGAGTGTCAACACCGATCATCCTCAGCTTGTATTTTTTTCCGTCCATCATCAGGTGGATGGTGTCACCGTCTATCACCCTGACTACAGTAGCTTTCTCAAAGTTTGAACTACCAGTATTGCTACTAGGATTACAGCCAACAAGGGCTAGGACCATGACTAGTGGCATACATAGAAGTAGCAATTTCATAGCTTTATTTTTAATATTGTCAAACATTGTATATCTCCTTTATATCTATTGTATTTACCTTGAATAGCAATACAAGTATATTATACCATATTTTGCACAGTAAAATGGAGCCACCATATAGGTAGCCCCAAGTTAAAAGAGTTTATGTATTTATTTTTATACAGGAGGTTGCCTGTATAGTCTGCATTCAAAAATATTATTAGATTCCTCTTTCAGCCATGATGATTTCGATTTCGTCCTCGTTGATACCAACCATAGCTTCACCAAGGTTTTCAGATACTTCTGCTATTATCTGAGGATTGTCATAGTTTTGAACAGCCTTAACTATTGCCTTAGCCCTCTGTTCTGGGTTACCAGACTTGAATATACCAGAGCCTACAAATACACCTTCAGCACCTAGCTGTCTCATTAGGGCAGCATCTGCAGGAGTAGCCACACCACCAGCGGAGAAGTTTACAACTGGAAGCTTGCCATTGTCGTGTACATACTTGATTAGGTCATATGGCACTCTGAATTCCTTAGCCTTTTCGAATAGTTCGTCTTCAGCTAGGGCAACAACCTGTCTGATTTCTCCCTGGATCTGTCTCATGTGAGATACAGCCTGTACAACGTCACCAGTACCAGCTTCACCCTTAGTTCTAATCATTGCAGCACCTTCCTGGATTCTTCTAAGTGCTTCGCCAAGGTTTCTAGCACCACATACGAATGGGGCCTTGAACTTAGTCTTATCAACATGGTGGATATTATCGGCTGGTGACAATACTTCAGATTCATCTATATAGTCAATACCGATAGCTTCAAGTATCTGAGCTTCTACAAAGTGACCTATTCTACATTTAGCCATTACTGGTATAGATACAGCATTCATTATTTCCTTGATCATAGCAGGATCACTCATTCTTGATACACCACCAGCAACTCTTATGTCTGCTGGGATTCTCTCAAGTGCCATAACTGCAACAGCACCAGCAGCTTCAGCTATTTTAGCCTGTTCTGGAGTAGTAACGTCCATTATTACTCCGCCGATAAATTGTTTTGTAACATCTTCCTTATTCATAATACTCAGTCTCCTTAAATAAATTGTTACGATACGCATATCAAATTTATCTAAATATTGTATCGATTACATTAATAGTATAAAATAGAAGTGGTAGGTAAAAAAGAACCAATTTGAATAAAAAAAAGGGGACCAGATTGATTCTATAAAAGTCACAATATAAGCGATAAATTTGGAGATAGAAGTTGTATGAAGAAGTATGAAATAGTTTATATGAATGTAAAAGAAAAGATAATATCGGGCCTATATCCTGAGAAGACAAGATTGCCAAGCAAGAGGGACATGGCCCACATGATGTCAGTTAGTTTGAATACTGTGGAGATAGCCTATGCCCAGCTTCAGGACGAGGGCTATATAGAAGCCATGGAGCGTAGGGGGTATTTTGTAGCAAAACGTGACTATATGAAAAAAAGTATGGGTACAATATCCAGGCCTATCTACAGGGAAAAAGTATATAAGTATGATTTTTCCTATGGCGGTGTCGATGAAAAATTTCCATTTGGTGTATGGAAAAAAATTTCCAAAGAGGCCATAGATGATCTAGGTAGTGACCTATTAAAGAGGGTAAATCCCATGGGAGATATGAGTTTGAGAGAATCTATTGCCACCTACCTAAAGGCCTATAGGGGTATAGGAGCTAAGATGGAAAATATTTTGATTTCTGCTAGTACAGAGCACCTTTTTCAGATATTATTTTGCATACTAGAGGATGACAAGGTCTTTGGTATAGAAGATCCTGGTTTTGAGAGGTGGAGCCTACTTTTTAGGACAAATAATATTTCCTTTAAGGCACTCTCCCTAGATGGCAAGGGGGTCAGTAAGAAGGCAGTTGAGAATTCAGGTTTAGATATACTTTGTATAACACCAGCCCACCAATTTCCGACCGGTCAGACTATGCCAGTAGCCAAAAGACTGGATATATTAAAATGGGCCAGCCAAGATGGTAGGTGGATTATAGAGGACGACTATGATGGGGAATTTAGGTATAGTGGTAAGCCTCTTCCAGCCATGAAGAGTATGGATGAAATGGACAAGGTCATATTCATGGGGTCTTTTTCCAATACAGTCAGTCCTGCCATGAGGATTAGTTATATGGTGTTACCGGACATTCTAGTTGGTATATATCATAAGAGAGTTTCATATACGGCCTGTCCAGTTCCGGTCTTGGCCCAGAGGAGTCTTGATATATTTATTAGAGAGGGTTACTTTGTCAGGCATATCAATAGGATGAGGAAGATATACAAGAAAAAAATGGAGCTGGTAAAGGATATAGTTGATGGATATGAATTTTTGAACCTAGAGGGGGGAGATACAGGCCTACATCTTGTTTTGACCTGGGATAGACCAGGGTATAAGAACTTTGAGAATATAGATATGGTGCCAAATGAGCTTGGGGATATTAGGAAGGCTGGGTCTGATTCACAGACCAAAAAGAACCTATGTGATATAAGTGGAGATGAGCTAGCGGACCTGGCTGATAAAAGGAACATAAGGGTGACAAGTCTATCCAGTTACTATATTGGTGAGGCCCACAAGGAGGGGCTGGTTCTAGGGTTTGCTTCAATGTCTCTAGAGGATATTGAAGACGGTTTGACGAAATTATTGGAGCTTTTTGGATATGGAAAATTACTTGAAAAATAGGCCTCTTAGACGTATAATTTAAGTAGGTTTAAAGAAAATATTCTAAAAATATAGGAGGCAGAATTATGGCAGTAGTAGAGTTAACAGTGTGTCCTCTAGGGACTGGAACAACAAGCGCAAGTTCATATGTAGCAGGAGCGCAGAAGATATTGAGTGACCAGGATAAGATTAAGTATTTACTAAATCCTATGGGAACTGTAATGGAAGGTGACCTTGATGAGATATTTGCCTTGATTAGAAAGATTCAGGAAGATGTTTTTGACAAGGGAGTAGATAGGGTTTACTCTATTATAAAGGTTGATGATAGAAGAGACAAGCAGGCTAGTATGGAACAAAAACTAGCATCTGTCAAGGCCAAACTTTAGGCAAGGCTTTGTTTTGTGACGGGTATATTTTAGCAAGTTTGAGTATACTTTACAGGGGCAATTAGGTGGGGACTTAATTGCCTTTTTCATGGATAATGATCGATAGAATCTTTAAATTTTCTTTAAAATTTTACTAGGATTAATTTAAGTTTTTTATGGTAATATTCTGAGTTATAAGTTAGGAGGAATCATGGACATAATAGTATACATAGACGATATAGTTAAATCTGAACCTCTGAGATTGGTTTTTAGCAATAAATCTGATAAAAATTACGACTACAAAAAGGTTAAAATAAATTTAACAAAGGCAAAGGATAGGAAATTTTATCAGGTAGAAAAGTTTACTGACAAACAGGTTTTTCATGAAAATATAGAATTAGGTGTCTTGCCTTCCTATATAAAGGATATGATGGACAGGTTTAGGCAGTTAACAGCAATTTCAGAAGACTACAATTTTGATATCAGAATTTCAAAAAAGGGCAAGATATTTTACTCAAAGCACAGTCAGAAAAATGAGCTAAAAATAGACAAAAATCACAATAAAAAGAAAAATTATATATTGGAAGAAGGTATGGATATACCTGCCTTTGTAGATTTAGGAATCTTTAGCAAGGATGGCAAAATAATCAATTCCAAGTATGACAAGTATAAGCAGATAAACAGGTTTATAGAAATAATAGATGATGAAGTCAAAAAACTTCCAAGCGACTATATAGATGGCAAAGACAAGGTCTTGAGGATACTGGACTTTGGGTGTGGCAAGTCATATCTGACATTTGTGGTTTACTATTACTTTGTCGAAATTAGGAAGATGAATGTTGAGATTACAGGCTTGGATCTAAAGGAAGACGTAATTAACAAGTGCAAGGAGGTAGCCCAAAAGTACGGCTATGATAGATTGAAGTTTGAACTAGGTGACATAAATGGCTACAAGCTTGAGAATAATGTCGATATAGTTATCAGTCTTCACGCCTGTGATACGGCAACAGACTATGCCCTATTCAATGCCGTAAATTGGAAGGCTAAGATGATATTTTCAGTTCCATGTTGCCAACATGAAATAAATGCTAGTATAAAGGCGGATAAGTTATCTATAATAACAAGATACGGGCTAATCCAAGAGAGGATGGCAGCCTTGATGACGGACAGTATCAGGGCAAATATATTGGAAGCCATGGGTTATAAGACGCAGTTGATAGAATTTATAGATTTTGAACATTCTCCAAAAAATATTTTGATTAGGGCTGTTAGGTCCAAGGTCAGTAGGGAAAAAAGAAAAAAATTGATAGATGAAATAGAGGCTCTTAGAAGTGAGTTTTCTTTCGAGCAGACGCTTTATAGTCTACTAAAAGATAGTTTGTAGGTGTGAATTATGAAGAAAATTAGGTATGTGATACTTGCTTTGCTGATACCAATTATGGTAGCAGTAGCTTGTGTGTTTAGCTTGGACAAGTATTTAGATTATAAAAATAATAAGATGATGGAGGCCAAGGACCTCTACCCAATGCTACACGATACAGTGAGCTTGGTCAAGGACAAGGGAGTATATGTCAATAACTATTTGGCACATGAGGGAGCGATCTTATTTATGGGTTCATCGGAACTGAGCCATTCAACTAGGCAGCATCCGGATTATTATTTTAACACGGGAAGGACTAAGAACAAGGCTCTTGCTATAGGAAGGGCCTATACCCAGTCGCTTCAACATGCTAGTATAGTGGGTTCTTTGGACAATGATATAAAAAACAAGAATATAGTCTTACTCTTATCTATGCAGTGGTTTATGGAAAAGGATGGTGTGACAGCAGATCACTTCCTTACTAGGTTTTCTCCAGTTCAATTTTACAACTTTATGTCCAATCCAGTTGTTAGTAAAAGTACAAAGAAAAAATATGCCAGGAGGATATCTTATTTAATGAAAGAACCTGGAGAGTACAAGGCTGAGGCCTTATACGCAAATCTTTATTTAAATAATGATGTAGCCCACCAGTGTTTAAAGACTCTATTGAGTCCATATTTTAAGGCCAGAAGGGTTATGGTGAGTTTGAAGGATAAGGGAATAACATACAAATCTTTGAGACATCTCTATAATAAGACTGACCAGTCTCATGATATAGCCGGAAAAATAGACTGGGACAAGGAAAGAGAATATGCCAAGACGGAGGCGAAAAATAGGGTTGGTAAGAATATTCACAGGTTGGGTAATAGGAATGTCTATGTTGACAAGGGCTATTACAGAGAATATATGAAGAATAAGGATGAGGTTTTTAAGGGCTTTTATAGCTATGTAAAATTAACTGACTCAAAAGAATACACTGATGTAAGGATATTTTTAGATACTTGTAGGGATATGGGCATAAAGCCAACTGTAGTTTTATTGCCGGGCATGCCGGAATTTTATGACTATGCAGGTATAGGTATCAAGGACAGGAGGGCTTTTGCTAAAAAGTTAAAGAATATAGCAGGCCAATACGATAGCAAGTTCTTAGACTTGACATCTAGGGAAAATGAGCGTTACTATTTGAGGGATATAATGCATCTAGGAACCCTTGGATGGGCAGACTTGTGTGAACAAATTTATGATATATATGAAAGGTAGGATATTATGACAGATGAAGCAAAGAAGTATATGAAGATGGCCTTGGTAATTAGCCTGGCAATGGTCATATGTATTTTGGTTTTTACGTTTTTACCTTTTAAGGAGTTACCGTTTATATATAATGAGTTTTAGATAGTGAGGGATGAAGACAATGAACATAGTCAGCGGAATAAAGAAGTATGCTACAACTGATAGGTTAGCAGTTGTTTGCAATGATGAAAAATTAAGCTATAGTGACTTGGATAGGTATTCAGATATTATAGCAAATTATATAAGTGATAAATATGAGGGAAATACACCCCTTGCTATATATGGCAATAAGGATGTTATGATCATAGCCTGTATGATTGGTGCATTGAAGTCAAAGAGGGCATACGTTCCTATGGATGTAAGTTTTCCAGAACAGAGGGTTATGGACGTATTAGATAGTGTAGGACCTAATATAGTTTTTGACATATCAGGTAAGGATTTCTTCTATGACGAAAATGGACAGGTCAAGGAGGAGTATAGGTCTTATGAGATAATAGACAAGAATGCCTTAATGGACTTGATAGCTAGAGGGCAAGAAGGACCTTTATCAAATGAAGTCGCAAGTGAAAATTGGGTTGAGGGTGACGAAAATTCCTATATCTTGTTCACTTCAGGTTCTACAGGCAAACCAAAGGGTGTCCAAATTAGTGCCTATAACTTAGACAGTTTTATGAGGTGGATGAGTCCTATCTTGGGCTTGGATGGAAATGAAAAAGTAGTTATGGACCAACCTGCATATTCGTTTGACTTGAGCGTATCTCAGTTATATCCAGGTTTGGCAAATGGGGCTACCCTATATTCACTATCAAAGGATGTAGTGGCAGATTTTAAGGTCTTATTTGAGCATATGAGAGAGTCTAATATGGAAGTATGGGTTTCTACACCTTCCTTTGTGGGAATGTGTCTAGTTGACAAGGAATTCAACCAGGATATGTTGCCTAAACTGAGAAAAATGCTATATATAGGTGAAGTCCTGCCTGTTGAAGTTGCTAGAAAGTTGAGAGAAAGATTTCCTGAGGTAGATATTATAAATGGCTATGGACCTACTGAGGCAACAGTAGGTATCAGCCATGTAGTGATAAATGATGAACATATAGGGTCAGATAAGTCGCTGCCAGTTGGTATTCCAATGCCTAATTGTAAGATAAAAATAGTAGGTGAAGATGGAAATGAAGTTGAAAAGGGACAAAAGGGTGAGATAGTAATTATAGGCCCATCAGTATCCAAGGGCTATTACAAGAATGAGGAAAAAACCAAAGAAGCTTTTTACCTTGAGACAAGTGATCCCGGCTTGGAAAATGAATCTCCCATAGAACTAGCTGACCTAAGATTTAGGGCATACAGGACAGGTGACCTGGGCTCAATAGATGAGACTGGCAATATTAGGTATGCAGGTAGGAAGGATTTTCAAATCAAGTTAAATGGATATAGGATTGAAATTGAAGATATTGAAAACAACCTAAGAAAGGTAGAAAATATCAGGAATGCAGTGGTTTTACCTGTTTATAAAAATGAGAAAATAGCATATTTAAAGGCTATAGTTGAGCTAGAGCTAGAAAATGATCTAGGCAATCTAAAAAATGGAATAAGGATTAAAAAGGACCTAGCTAAGTTGATACCGGACTATATGGTTCCTAGAAATGTAACTATAATCGACAAGTTGCCTATGAATACTAATGGCAAGATAGATAGAAAAAAATTGGCAGAGGAATTGTAGGTGGGAGGAGAATATGAAATTTTCACAGTATGAAGGTTACCTATATATGTATATACTTCTCCTTACTATGATACCGGCCATAGGACTCGGCTTAAGTGGTAGGAGAATTAAATACTATGGTATGCTTGCGACTGCCTTTATGGTATATCTGATAATAGGATTGGATATACAATTCAAGTTCCTACTAGCCTTTATGGTTTGGGAACTAGCATGTATATATTTATTTATGTGGTCTAGGAAAAGAGAAAAAAATAAGTGGACATTCAGGCTGTTTTTGCTGGCTACTATGGCACCCCTGATAATAAATAAGGTATCGGCCAAGCTGCCAATAGGTGTGTTGGGCTTTATAGGTATATCCTACCTGAGTTTTAGAACTATACAGATTATTATAGAAATATATGATGGCGCCATCAGTGACTTGAAGTTTTTTGATATGGTATACTTTATATTATTCTTCCCTAGTTTGAGCTCTGGACCAATAGATAGGTCTAGGAGGTTTGAAGAAGAGATTAATAAGAGGATACCAGGCAAGGAATATTTTAACGATTATCTCTTGCCTGGTATTAAGAAGGTATTTCTGGGTATAATGTACAAGTTTGCCATAGCTACTCTAATACATATGTATTGGATAAGTAATATTCATCCGGACAAGTCTATAATACCTATAGTATTATATATGTATGGCTATACGCTTTACTTGTTCTTTGACTTTGCTGGTTACAGTCTAATAGCGGTAGGTACCAGCTATATCTTTGGGGTACATGCACCAGATAACTTCAACAAGCCTTTTTTGTCAAAGGATATGAAGGAATTTTGGACTAGGTGGCATATAAGTTTGTCTAGGTGGTTTGGAGATTATATATTTTCTAGATATGTCCTAAATGCTATGAGAAACAAAAAGTATAAAAATAGGGCAACCGCATCTCATGTGGCCCAGATGATAACTATGACAGTCATGGGCTTTTGGCATGGCTTGACCTGGTATTATATTGCCTATGGTGTCTATCAAGGTTTGATGCTTGTCTTGACTGACGAGTTCACCAAAAAGTCTAAATTCTATAAAAAACACAAGAAGGAAAAGTGGTTTCAGAGGTTACAGATATTTATAACATTTAATATAGTTTGCTTTGGTATGCTTATATTCTCAGGTTTTTTAAATTTCTATATTAGATATTAAAGTGTATGGGTATCTTTGCTTATTGTAATTTTATGGATGGCTAGTGATTTAAGAAGTATTTCTTAGACGTCATTTTTGGAGAGTCATTTAATTATCATCTATTAATAAAAAGTTAAGGTTTAAGAGTATAATATATGTATATTGAGAATTAGTTTATTTATAGATGTATGATTTGGAGGTAAAAATGGATATAAGAGAAAGTGTAATAGAAATATTTGAAGAGGTTTTGGGTAGTGATGAGATAAGAGACAACCAGGACTTGGATATGTTTGAAAATGAGATGTTGGATTCACTAGCTATAATTGAGGTATTGTTGGGAATAGAAGACAAGCTAGACCTATCATTACAGCCAACTGACTTAGAAAGAAAAGATATGGCTACTGTAAACAACTTGGTTGATTTCTTGACTGATAGAATATAAAAAAATATTTTTGCATATATTTGCATATAGACAAGGTTCATGACAAAGGCATGGGCCTCGTTTTAATGTAGTGAATAAATTAAAAATAAAAGTAACAATTTAGTAAATATCCTTGTTTAGAGCTTTTTTTATGATAATATATATAGGAGCCTAGCATATGTGAGTATGCTACTCAGTGTAAAATAATAAAAAATGGTAATAATATTCTAAGTATGAAAGGAAACAATCATGTCTAGAGTTGAAAGAAAAAGACTAGAAAAAGAAGCTAAAAAGAATAAAAAAACTAGACTTTTCAAATTTAGCGAAAAAGAGATAGAAAATAGGGATATTTCCTTGGAGCTTGATGAGTCTAGCAATTTGTCGATTAAAATAGATGATGACAAGGATGAAAGAGTTACTATAGATTCTGTAGGTGGTGGAGTTGAAGATAGGAAACCATCAAACCAAAACTTTGATAATAAGCAAGACTTCAAGTATGAACAGAAAAGTAAAAACAGGTCCAAGCTTGGATATATGAAAACTGCTGATAGGATCATTTCGGTGGAAGACGAGGAAATGAGACTAAAGAGAAGACAGGCCTACTTAAGGGAACACCATGCTAGTGATATAGAATCCCAGCCACTAATGACTGTTGATGATATAATGACAGAAGAAGATATAAGTAGAGGAGTGTATGATGACAAACCAGAAAAGGGTTTAGACACTAGTCAGGATTCTGATATAAATATTAACCAAATTAAGCATATTGACATAGAAAGAGCTCCATTTGAAGATGTAGTAAGGGTTGCTGAATCGAGGCTCGCGGCTGAAAAACTCAAACATGAAGAATACAAGAGAGAAGAAGAAAAAATCTTAAAGCAGGAGCAAATAAAAAAAGAGGTAATTGAGAAAGAGTTGCGGGAAAGAGAAAAACTGAAGACTCAGCAACTTAACTTGGATATGGCCAAGGGTGATGAGCCTAAATCACAACTATTCAGTAGAAAGAAAGGTGGCTTCAAAAAGAAGATGAGTGACAAGGAAAAGGAAGAAACTAAGGATACTGTAGGAGAAGTAAAAGCAGAAGAAATAAAAGCAGAAGAAACAAAAGCAGAAGAAACAAAAGCAGAAGAAATAAAAGCAGAAGATATCAAGATTCAAGAGAATAATATAAAGCAAGGGTCTCTAGCAGAAAGTAGCTTCCAGCAGGAAGTCATGCACGAGCCTAAAAAAGGTGGCTTTAAGAAATTTTTCAAGAGATTGTGCATAATTTTAATAGCAATTATAGCCCTTATATACCTTGCAGGTTGTCTGGTATTTAAGGATAGGTATTTTGTAAATACTAGTATAAATGGCATCAAGGCAGATTTGAAAACTGCAGCTGAAATAGATAAACTTGCAGCTGAAAAGATAGTTAACTACAGGCTAGATATTCTAGGTAGGAAGGATGTCAAGGATTCTATAAGTGGAAAAGATGTCGATATGGAGTATGTCAAGGACGGTAGTGCTGACAAGATAAAGGCCGAACAGGGATTTTTTGCTTGGCCAATAGCATTTTTCCAGAAGGAAGACATAAATGGAAAGCTAAATATTAAGTACGATAATGTAAAACTAAATGATCTTGTAAAGAAGTTCAATGTTTTTGACAAGAAGAATATAAAAGAGCCAGTCAGTGCCTTTCCAAGATATGATGAAAAGAAGGGTGATTATGTAGTTGACAAGGGTGACCCGGGTAGCACTCCTATAGAAGTTTCTATCAAAAATTTTGTAGCTACATCTATTAAGGCAGAAGCTAGAAAGGTTGAATACCCAGCATCCGCCTATAAGAGCCAGAAGAACAAGGCAAATGACAAGAGGATAGACAAGGCTATATCTCAATTGAAGGAATACGATAGGGTAAAGGTTGTCTATGATTTCGAAAAGGAAAAGTATATTGCTGACACAAAGGACATAAGTAAGATGTTTGATGTGGCTTCAGAAGTAGATTATAAGGTAGAACTAAGCAAGGACAAAGTCAGAGAATTTGTGAGAAGTCTGAGTAGAAAATACTCCACATACGGAGACCCTAGAGAGATACCATCAGCATCAACAGGTGGCAAGTTGAAGGTAACTGGTGGTGTATATGGTTGGTTGATAGATAGGGAGAAGGAAACTGACTACCTATACGAGCTTGTAAAAGCTAAAAAGAGTGAAAATAATAGAAAACCTATATATGCCCAAACTGCTATAAGTAGGGAAAATAACGATATGGGTAATGAATTTATAGAGATAGATTTATCAAAGCAGCATATGTGGTTTGTAAGAGATGGTAAGGTATTGGTAGAAACTCCTATAGTATCAGGAAATCCAAATCAAGGAGATGCTACACCTCCAGGTATTTACCCTCTAAACTACAAGACTAGACATGCTATACTTAGGGGGCCAGGATATGCATCACCGGTTTCATACTGGATGCCTTTCAACGGTAATATAGGTATACATGATGCCAGCTGGCAGCCAGCCTATGGTGGATCTAGATACCTATATGCTGGATCTCATGGATGTATCAACACACCTTATAGCAAGGTGGCTCAGTTCTATGCGCTTTCTAAAGAAGGAATACCAGTAGTAGTGCATCATTAGGGTTTTAAGAGTGCCTACAATCAAGATATTGATTGTAGGTGCTTATTTTTTTCTTGGAAGGGTATAGATAAAGCATAAGTATTTGAGAAGGGAAAGACATTTAATGACGACTTATATTGAGTTAAATAATGAAGTTATTGTGAGAGATAGTGAAGGTAAATACCAGCTCCACAAGGACAAGGAGGCCTTGGACCTATATCTGAGGGATTCAATTATGGAGAGGTCTATTAAGTTTGATTCTATATCAGACAAAATAAACTATCTAGTAGAAAATAATTACTATGAAAGAGAGATAATAGATAAGTACGATATGGCCTTTATAGAGGACTTGTACGAATATATAAAGGGTTTTGCCTTTAGTTTTCAGTCATATATGAGTGCCAGCAAGTTCTATGAAAATTATTCCTTAAAGTCAGATGATGGCGAGGCTATTTTAGAAGACTATAACGATAAGATTTTGATATGTTCACTAGCCATTGCCAGTGGTGATAGGGATGTAGCAAAAAAAGTAGCTAAGAGGCTAATTAGGCAAGAATTTCAGCCAGCCACACCTACCTTCCTAAACCTAGGAAGGAAGAGGGCTGGACAGCTGGTGAGTTGCTTCTTGCTAACCGTAGAAGATTCATGCGAGGGTATCAGTTATGCAGTTTCTTCTGCCAACCACCTATCAAAAATTGGTGGTGGTGTGGCCTTGAACCTCACTAGACTAAGGGCTAGGGGCGAATCTATCAAGGGTATAGAGGGAGCTAGTGGTGGTGTAGTAGGTGTTGCCAAGATGTTGGAACAGAGCTTTAGCTACTTCAACCAGATGGGGGCCAGGCAGGGGGCAGGTGCAGTCTACCTAAACGTCCTTCATGCAGACTTTGATGCCTTGATGGATACAAAGAAGATAAATGCAGATGAAAGAGTTAGGTTGGCGACCTTGTCTATAGGTGCCATTATACCTGATGTATTTATGAGACTAGCAGAGAATAACCAAACTGGATATGCCTTCTATCCACATTCTATATATAAAAAATACGGTCTTCATCTAGATGACCTGAATATGGATGAGTGGTATGACAAGTTAGTGGCAGACCCTGATATCAAGAAGAAGGAAATCAATCCAAGACAGTACCTAACTAGGATAGCTGCTACCCAGATGGAGTCTGGCTACCCATATATTGTCTTTATAGATACGGCTAATAGGAACCATACCCTAAAAGACCTGGGCATGATTAGGATGTCAAACTTGTGCTGTGAAATATTCCAGTACCAAGAGCCTTCACAGATAGAATCCTATGGTTCAAGCCATAGCAAGTGGGGGCAGGATATTTCCTGTAACCTAGGTTCCTTGAACATAGTCAATCTTATGGAAGGCAGGGAAATCGACAAGGCCATAGATACGGCGGTCAGGTTTTTGACGGATGTAAGTGATAGGACTGATATACATCAGGTGCCAACTATAAAGATGGGTAATGATAGGAGTCATTCTATAGGTCTGGGTGCCATGAACCTACATGGTTATTTGATGAAGAATAATATAATGTATGCCAGTGATGAGGCAGTTGAATTTGCTGATGTATTTTTTGCCATGATGAGGTACTATGCTATTAGGACTTCTATGGAAATAGCAAGGGAAAGACAGACTAGCTTCGAGGGATTTGAAAAGTCAGAATATGCCAAGGCTAGGACTAGTGATGTCCTAGGAAAATACTATGAAGAAGACTTTATGCCAAAGTCTGAAAAGGTGAAAAAGCTATTTGAGGGTATATATATTCCTGACAAGAATGACTGGGCAAGCTTATTAGACGAGGTCAAGGAGGTCGGTATCTACAATGCCTACCTGATGGCTATAGCACCTACCCAGAGTATCAGTTATGTTCAAAATTCCACATCTTCTATCATGCCGATTACAGAACAGATAGAGGTTAGGATTTATGGTGACTCGACTACGATTTATCCAATGCCATTTTTGACAAATGAAAATATGCTCTTCTATAGGTCTGCCTATAATACTGATATGTTCAAGGTTATAGATGTGGTGGCAGCTGTCCAAGGGCACGTAGACCAGGGTATATCGACTACGCTTTTTGTCACTGATGACAGGACTACTAGGGATATAGCTAGGTACTATATCTATGCCTATAAAAAGGGCCTAAAGAGTCTTTATTATACTAGGACAAAGATGTTGAGAGAGTTGAATAATGAATGCCTATCTTGTTCAGTGTAGGTAGACGTTTTTATTTTAGATAGGGAGAGGTTATGATAAAGGAAAAATATGTAGATGTTTATAATACAGTCCACAAGGCTGTAAATTGGGATACGGAAGATGACGATTTTACCCAGGCCTTTTGGGACCAAAATGTAAAGCAGTTTTGGTTGCCTGAAGAGGTGCCTATTTCAAAGGACATACCTAGCTGGTCTGACCTAAAAGAGAGTGAGAGGGTTCTCTACAAGAGGGTTTTAGCAGGACTAACTCTCTTGGATACCAAGCAGGGAAATGACGGTATACCATCCATGATGGAGCTGACAGAGAATTTTCAGAGGAAGGCTGTCCTTTCTTTTATGGGAACGATGGAGGAAATTCATGCCAAAAGCTACTCCAGTATATTTACTACCCTCCTATCCAAGCAAGAGATAGATGACCTATTTGTATGGATAGAAGAGGAGCCACTACTACAAAACAAGGCCAAGATGATTTTGAGACAGTACAAGAATACTAATACAGCCAAGGGCCTATATATGTCTATGGCTACGAGTGTATTTCTTGAGTCCTTCCTTTTCTATAGTGGATTTTTCTATCCTCTATTCTTGGCAGGTCAGGGCAAGATGATATCAAGCGGTGAGATAATATCCCTTATCTTGAGGGACGAATCTCTACACGGTAAGTATATAGGTCTTTTGGCCCAAGAAAAATTCAACGAGTTTCACTATGATGACAAGAATGAACTAAAGGATGGGGTTTATTCGCTGCTTAAAGAATTGATGGAAAATGAAGAAAAATATACTAGGCTTTTGTACGAAGGTTCTGGTTTGGAGGAGCAGGTAATTAATTTCTTGAAATATAATGCCAATACGGCCCTTACCAATATGGGCTTTGAGGAATTTTACAAGGTGGAGCCTGTAAATGCTATAGTATTAAACGGTTTGAGTACTGAGACCAAGACTCACGACTTTTTCTCAACCAAGGGTAATGGCTACCAAAAGGGTATATACGAAGAATTGACAGATGAAGATTTTGTGTTTTAGGACTTAATATATAAAAATTATAAAAAAATTGGTGGTTGAAAAAATTTCAAGAGTATGCTATAATACTTTAGAAATACAAAAGCAACTAAAGCTTTGAAAAGTGTTGCTATATATTTATGAAATTAATATATTTTGTATTGGAATCAAATAATGTTGATAAGTGTGTGTTTTATGGTATCTTGTAAATACTATATAGATACTATATAAATAAATACAAACAAATGTATGTAAGAGGGGTTGACAAATATGATGGCTAAAGGGGATAATCTAAAAGCAAGCAAGCAAGCAAGCAAGCAAGCAAGCAAGCAAGCAAGCAAGCAAGCAAGCCTAGTGGCAGGCTTTTTTATTCATACATTTTTTTATAAAGATTTAAACTAAACATATATTCCACCCTTAGGGCATTTGCCCTAAGGGTGGAATATATGTTTTTTTATTATTAAGAATCAGGGAAGAGGGATAGGAAACGATGAGAAAGCAAGATGAGAGACCATCCAATGTGAAAAAGAGGTGGAGAATTTGAAAGAAAAACATAAGCAAATGAATTCAAGATTGGGAATGAAAGAAGTCGGTATCAAGCTCTCTTCTATTGTAATTGCTATCAGTATTATTGTTGCACAAATGATTACAGCCTATGCATACGAGGAAGGGTCCCCACCAATAAAACTTCCCAATCGAGGTACAAGAGACTTTAGAAGCGTGACTGCCAATGGTATAGGAATGACATCGCTCGCTTATGCAGGCATCACTTTTGTAAAGGCTCAAGGTGATACAATTACTTTGAACTGGAGCAATCTTAATTACGGAGGTACTTACTGGAAGATTGTTACAGAGAATAAAGAAGATTCTTACTATTTTGCCGGCAGATATGTTCTTGAATTTACAGATCCCGAGTTTTACCAAAATATTGAATCCATTAAAGTAAAATCTGGGGTAAGGGAAGATACCATGGAAAATTATTACGATGTAGGTACTGAAAAGGACGGCTCGCTGTGGACGCATGCAATTGCAGGCAGTGCTATGTGGCCGGGTAAAACTAATTCCAACACCATTGCCACTGTTACAATCAAACTAAAAAATGGTCAAACTTTGGATGATTTGGGATTAAAAGACAAGAAAATCAAATTTTCTTCTATGTGGCTTACAGGTCATGGTGGAACTACGGTTCCAAATTTTATTGCAGAAGAATCCATCAGTTCTGGATACATCTACGATAAGACAAAAGAAAAAGATATCCATAAGTCCAATCTTACCATGGATGGCTTTACTGCTAAGGCCTTAATAGAAGGAAGTCAAGAAAATAAGTTTGATGAAATTAGGACTGTTCATCAATATAAGCCTGCCATCAAGTACGAATCTTCTTTTCCAGGAGGTGGCTATGTAGCTGTAATTGAAGAAACTTTCCCTGCTGAACTTACAGATTTCATTGACTGGGATAATGTGTATATTTATTCTTCAGATACCTATGGTAACCCTACAAAAAATGTAGTGAAAACTAGAATTGATAAACCTAAAGATGGAGTTATTAATACTTTTAATTCTCCTGAAATGAGTCATAAAAATGTAAAGACTAATAGTGATGTTGCTAAAGTTAGATCTTACATTCAATCCAATGTGTTAACTGCTCCTGCAGGAGGGGTTGGTTTCTATACAATATCATACAAATTAAAGGATTCTTTAAAGGATCCGAAAGCGGCAAGGAAACTTATTGAGGCGACAAAGCAGACAGAAAACAATAGCTTCCTACCATTTTCTTCTCGCCTTTATGCAGACTGGCCAGATAAGCAGATTTTTGGATTCGCTAAAGATGACGGAACTCCTTGGAAGATTCTGGAAAACTCTGAACACAACAGCCTACTGGACGTAAGAGATACAGACGGTGATGGTCTTATTGACTTTATTGAATATCAATTCGGTTCAAATCCCAAGCTTGTAGATACTGATGGGGACGGTGTGCCTGATGGACAGGAAATACTAGAGGATAATACCAAACCAAATGACGCTTCAGATTATCTTGTAAAGGAACCGACTGCCCAAAAGACCAAATACAATCCATCTGTGGAAAATAAGATTAAGGGAAGTCTTCCAAAACCCTTGATTAAAAATCCCGCAAAACCGGAAGAAGATTTAAAAGTTACAGACCAAAAGGCGGGAGATGCAATTGTAAGGCTTTATCCATATGATCCTAAGACAAAAAAATATGACGAGAAAAGGGTACTTGCTGAAGTAAAAATTCCTTTTGATAAATTGGAAAAGGGCGAATATGAAATGACACTAGCTGCTAACAAAGTAGAAAATAGTTCAAAGGGTCAGATTGTAGCCTATGCACCAAATGGTGAGCATCCTATAAAAGGACCAATCCTTAGCTTTTACAATCCAATCAGAAGGAATCTGCAAGTTGAATTGGGGGCAGCTGTTCCAAATGCAAAAGAGGGCATTGAAAATACTTCTTCTTTACCGGAAAATGCAAAATATACTTGGAAAAAAGATCCTGATACGGGTAAGCTTGGCGAACAAAGGGCGACTGTAATTGTGGACTATGGGGATGGTAATTCTGACGAGGTAGAGATAACCGTTAAGGTGACTATGGGAGTTCCAGTAGGAGTCCATGACGGCGGAAATACGCAAGTGCTACTCATTCTTCTAGGAGGAATCCTACTTGGAGTCTATGGGCTTGTCCAAATAAATAGGAGGCAGACAGATGAGAGTGTTTAAGAAATCAAGTAAAATCAAGGGGAGGGCAAGCCCAAAGGATCCGCTGGCAAGGGCCCTTCTAGGGCTGTCCATCAAGATGGTCACCATACTTATTGTGGTCGCAGCTGTATTTACCTTTGTCTTTGGCTTGGCAAGGATCAAGGACATGGGCATGGTGCCAAACCTAGCTCCGGGAGACTTGGTCATCTACTATAGGCTGGAGAAGAAGTACCTTGTGGGGGATACCCTAGTCTACTCATATAAGGGTCAAAAAAGGTCCGCCCGTGTGGTAGCACTGCCGGGGGACAAGGTAGACCTGGATGATAGCGGCCTCAAGGTCAATGGATACAACCAGAATGAACCCAAGGTCTACAAGTCCACCAGAGCCTTCCGAGGGGGAATCAAGTACCCCATCAGACTGAGAGAGGATGAGTACTTCATCATGGGGGACAACAGGGATGCGGCAGGAGATAGCAGGCTCTTTGGCCCCATGGACAAGAAAGACATCCTAGGTAAAATATTTGCCCTTGTAAGGGGCAGAGGTATATAAAAAATATAAGAAAAGAGAGGGAAAGATTATGAAAATGAATCAATTAAAGAAAAAAATGATACCACTTGCCATGGCTATGGCATTGGTAGCAACAGGCTTTGCAGGAAACCTAGCAGTGCAGAAAACAGCATTTGCAGAAGAAACTCCTAAAACATTAATAATTAAAAAGGTACTAACAATGCCTAGTGAAGGGGTAGCTACACCTGCTGAAACTTTCAACTTTGAATTTACTAAAGTAAGTTTTAACGGAAAGACTGAAAATGTTGACACTTGCCCAGCTATTGCTAACGCCAAAGCAGAATATGTCGCTAGTGACACTCAAGATGCCGATGATACAAAAGCCGGTAAGCAGGTTGTAAAGACTACAGGCGATGTATTAACAGGCGTGGCATGGACTAAGGCGGGACAGTATGTATATAAGGTAAAAGAAGTAGAACCTTCTCAAACTCAAAGAAAAGCTGGTATGACATACTCAAAGGCAGAGTACTTAGTATCTATCTTCGTTGAAGGAACTAAAGACGGTAAATTCAAGGTTAAGTCAATTCAGATAAAACAGGATAAAAAGGAAGACGGAACAAATGATACTAGTACAACAAAAACAGAATACACTCCTGGCGATCCTAGTGGCAATGGCAACAACTTTGCCTTTGAGAACAAATACTTCCCAACAGGTGGAAATAGTAACCCAACAACAGGTGATTCAGATGATGACAAAAAGGGTCTACTTGTCAAGAAAGATGTAACTGGAGATAATGCTTCAGATACTCAGTTGTTCGAATTTAAAATAAAGATCGAAAAGCCTGCAGGGGCCGATGATAAAGTCACTACTTACAAGTATAAAGTTACAAAGGAAGATGGAACTGACATGTCTGAGGAAAAGACTGGAACTTACAAAAACGAGGAGACATTTAAATTAGCTAAGGGACACAAGCTTGTTTTGACAGAGGTTTTACTTGGTGCCAAGGCAACTGTAACAGAAACAGACTCAGCTGGCTATACAGCTAAATATAAAGTTACTTCAAACGGAATAGCTGGTAGTGAAACAGATGGAACTGTAGCAAGTGCCTTATTAGGAGATAATACAGGAGGTAATATTATAGCCTTTACCAACACTCAGCAGACTCCAACTGGTGTTATAATAGACAACCTTCCATTTATCATACTTGTTGCCATAGCAGGTATGGGAATTTTATTCTTTGTAAGAAACAAGAGAAGGGCAGAGGAATTCTAATATCTAAGGGATACAAGAATTCTTTTTAGAAAAGGAAATAGCCTAGATGGAAATAAAAAAGACAAGTAAAAAGGATGGGGGTGGCCTTTGTGCTACTCCCAAGTCCAATAATACAGAAGAAGCAAAACAAAAGAAGTATATCAAAATTACCCAAAAAATATCCTTGGCTCTAGACTATATCATCTTGTTTGCCTCTATAGCCCTACTTGTCATAGGTGGCTATTTTCTATGGGATAGAAAACAGGTCTATGAAGCGGCTAGTCCGGAACAGTTCATCATGTACAAGCCGACCAAGGACAACAAAACCTCTTATAAAACATTGACCAGGCTCAACCCTGATGTGATTGGCTGGATAGATATCTATGGAACAAGGATAGACTATCCCCTAGTTCAGGCTAGGGACAACTGGGCCTACCTCAATCAGACAGTATCAAAGGAATACTCCACTGGTGGCAGTATATTTTTGGACTATAGAAACCGAAGGGATTTGACAGACTTTAACCATGTCATCTATGGGCACCATATGGCTGAGAGGAAGATGTTTGGGGATATTGACCGCTTTGAACAAAAAGATTTTTTTGACAAACATAGGTACGGGGTCATACATAGGACTGACTTGCCGAGCCTGGGGGTAGACTTTTTTGCCTTTGTAAAAACACATGGAGCCGATACAGTAGTCTTGACACCAGCCCTGCAAGAAAGTCAAAAAAAGCAGGCCCTGATTTCCTATGTAAAAAAGAATGCAATATTGCAAAGACCTATGCACATAGGCGAGGGGGATAGGTTGGTATTTTTGGATACCTGTGACCTATCTGTGACCAATGGACGCTATATATTAGTAGGCAAACTCACAGACAATATTCCAAAGAACACATTTCATGAAAAAATAAGGAGGAACCCATATATAGGATGGAGCAAAAAGGTAGAAAACATTGACTGGTTTGGTCTATTGATTGTCTTGTGGTTGATTCTTGTTGTGATATATTGGATATATGAGAGATACCGAAAGAGGAAGGAGGAAAAAAGATGTATAGGAAAAGAAAAAATATGATAAAGAGTATTGCTTTATGTTTCCTATTCACCTTTATGATACTTTCTTTAAATATTTCCTCGTATGCAGAAGAAGTGACCAGTCATCCTGTCAAGGTCAAACAGGTGATAGTAGTTGATAGTGGCTATAGCAAACCAAGGGATGTCTTTCACTATACTATGAAGGCAGAAGGCTCAAATACCCCCCTTCCAGAGGGAAGAAAGGATACTTATAGTTTTTCTATTCAGGGAGATGGAGAAAAAGAGCTTGATATGACTTATGATAGGGCTGGAGATTATATTTATACTATCTACCAAAATAAGGACATATCTATTGAAAATTGCAAGCAAGATTGTAGTATTTATCGCTTGCATGTAAGGGTCATCGCCTCACAGGGTGGACTAAGTGTTTATGTATGGATTTTAGACCAGGCTGGATACAAGCGTGAGGATATGACTTTTTTCAATCGCTATAGCTTTAGTAGGGGAGCGACTGGTGAGCATTCCTCGGCAAATACTAGTGTGGCGAATATCAGCCGTCCTCTAGCAAATACTAGGGGCAGGGTTGGCAAGAACCTTCTTCCCAAGACTGGCTATAGGGAAAATACTATGTGGTATGGATGCTTGCTAGTCCTATTGGGCTTGGCAATGCTTGCCAACAATAGGATGAATTCAGGTTGTGGATATCAAAAAATGAGATATTGCTTGATATATAAAAAAAGAAAATAATAATTTTATACAAAATTATGGCTCATGATCACAATGTAAGAAATAGATAAGGTCCCACTACAGCTTAGGTGCTGTGGTGGGGCCTTTTTGACGGCAAGCAAGGGTCTAGTAGCTACTTTTCTCAAAAACTTTATAAAAACTTAAGATTTGTATATACTTTATATTTAGTTTTTGTGGTTATACTATTAATATAAATAAAAAGGCTTTTAACATAGAAGAACAATTTAGTAAAAGGAGGGATACTTATGAAGATAGTAATTTTGACTGCAAAGTTTGGCATGGGTCATATGTCAGCGTCAAGGTCAATAATGCAAGACATACAAAGTCATTACAAGAATGACGATATAGAGATAATTGACTTTTATGAATATGCCTTGCCACACCTATCTAAGTATATGTACAAGTCCTTTGACCTATTGCTAAAGTACGCTAAAGGGATATATAGCTTCTACTATTCAATGAACGATAAGAGGGTTACAGGTGTCGATCTATTGACGAGGATATTTGCCAGTGCTTGTAACAAGCTGGTAGAAGACAAGAGCCCAGACCTAGTAATATCTACCTTCCCTATGATTTCTAGGGGGGTGGGCTACTACAAGGAAAGATATGGATCAGACCTGGAGCTGA
Organism: Peptostreptococcus sp. MV1; assembly: GCF_000758885.1. Lineage (GTDB taxonomy): Bacteria > Bacillota > Clostridia > Peptostreptococcales > Peptostreptococcaceae > Peptostreptococcus. The sequence continues at coordinate 92,743 of NZ_JRNB01000119.1, forward strand.
TTACCTGTATCACAGATGTGAGCAGTCACTATGAATGGTTGGTAGAGGGAACCGACCAATACCTAGTGGCCTGTCAGGATATCAAGTTTGAAATGATCCACAAGGGAGTAGACCCAGATAGGATAGTTGTCTATGGCATACCTGTTGCGGACAAGTTTAAAAATAGACAGGAAATTAGGAGGCCAAGACCTAGCTTGATTGGAGATAAGATAATCAATATGCCTAGGAACAAGGACAGCAAGGAAGTATTGATAATGGGTGGTGGACTGGGAATATTACCTAAGGGTGATGCCTTTTATCAGGAGTTAAATTCAGCTGAAGGGTTTCATACTACTATAGTAGCGGGCAACAACCAGGGAATATATAATAGTTTACATGGTAAGTATGAAAATATTACTGTCCTTGGTTTTACTGACCAGGTAGATGTCTTGATGGACAGGGCGGATTGCATAGTGACAAAGCCGGGTGGAATCACAGTGTTTGAGGCTATTTATTCAAATACACCTATCCTATCATTTGCTCCAACGCTACCAAATGAGCAGAGAAATGTAGATTTTATCGAGGAAAATAACTTTGGTCTTCTTTTGACTGAGGATATGGAAGCCAGTGTTAGGACAATAGTTTCTATAGTAAATGATGACAAGGCTCTAGCTTCTATGAGAGCTAGTATGGCTAACTTTGTAGACAGATTAAATACATCATACTTTAAGGATTACAGGTATGGTTATAATCGTAACTACGGTCTAATGATGTGCCATGATTCGAGAAAGATATATAGCTACTAGCTATAATATAATCACGGTAAATGATTAGTCAGCAAATGAGATTTAATGTTTAATATAAATACAGTCTTAAAAGTTGCCTTTGCGGGCAACTTTTAGTCTATTTAAGGAGATGAAAAAATGTATATTTTGTACTTGCTATTAGTAGTAGTTTTGGTATTTGTGATTCATTCGATCCTGCCTACCTACTACAACAAAATATTCAATAGGAGTGTAGTCAAGTCAACTGGTCAAGATAATAAGATAATGTTGACCTTTGATGATGGACCAGATGAAAGGTATATACACGACCTTTTGGACCTACTTGATGAAAATGGGGTCAAGGCTACATTTTTTATGGTTGCAGAAAATGCCCATAAAAATAGGGAGATAGTAGACAAGATAATGGCAGCCGGTCATAGGGTTGGCCTACATTCTTGGCAACATAAAAATGCTATGCTATACTCATATTCATATACAAGACAGGATTTTGAAAACAGTGCCAGAATTATGAGGGACTTGGGTGTAGAAGAACTACTTTACAGGCCGCCTTGGGGGCATACAAATATATTTTCCAACCACTTTGTAAGGAAGTACGGCATGAAGATGATATATTGGGATGTGATGGCAGAAGACTGGGAGGCAAAGGCCAGCCCAGAATCTATAAGACAAAAATTATTGGACAGGACTAGTCCAACTAGTATAATATGCCTGCACGATGCAGGTGAAAACTCTGGTGGAGCAAAAGGAGCACCTAAGAATACTATAGAAGGTTTGAGGTTGGCTATACCAGAATTAAAGGACAAGGGGTATGACTTCATACTGCCATAGATGTAGGTAAGAAATTGAGGAGGTAAAATGGAGGGTTTGAAAAATAAAAAAAGTCAATTTATAGGTATAGGTATAATGCTAGTCTTGATGGCTTTGACTATATCACAAGTTCTCAAGGGAGAGTCTGTTGATTCTATAGTAAGGACTCTCAAATCAGTCAAGCCTATCTATATCATAGTAGGTATAGGGATGATGATGATATATGCCTCATGCGAAGGTATAAACATATGGATGATTATCAGGGGTCTCAAGCAAAAGACATCTCTGATTAAGTGTATTGGATACGGATTTGTAGGCTTTTACTTTAGTTCCGTAACGCCTTCTGCATCAGGAGGTCAGCCAGCCCAGGTATACTTTATGAAGAAGGATGGGATTAGTGTAACTTCATCTTCATTGAGCCTGATGTTAATTCTTTTTACCCACCAGCTAGTAGTAGTAATATATGCCCTTATAGGTGTTGTAACTAATACAAACATAGGTGGTTCTCAGCTTGCCAATACGGTTTTATTGGCCTTTGGTTTTATAACAAATGCCCTACTCTTAATTGCTATAGTAATGTTGGTATACTGGCCTAAACTAGTATTTAAGATATTGAATTTATTCGGCTTGCTACTCCACAAGAGTAGGATAATAAAGAACAAGGAAAGAATTGAAACAAAGATATCAGCCTGTGTGGAGGAATACGAGCGTGGGGCTATATATATGAGAAATAACCCTATACTTATATTGAAGGTTACTCTATTAACAGTTGTGCAAATCAGTTTCTTGTATGCAGTTCCATATGTAATATACAAGGGCTTTGGCTTGAGTGGTTATTCGGTAATGGACTTGATTTTGATGCAGGCTATACTTAATATAGCGGTATCATCCCTGCCACTTCCAGGTGGGGTAGGAGCCAGTGAATCACTCTTCTTAGGTATGTTTAGAGTTTTCTATGGAAAAAAACTCCTAATACCTGGAATGTTGTTAACAAGGATAGCAAACTTCTATTCAGTTTTACTAATTAGTGGTATAATATCATTAATGATGTACTTATGGTCTAGCAAAGACCTAGAACCTAAGGAACATTAAAATTTTGCTGAAAAGAAGGGATGGTATGGCTCTACACAACTCGATACAACAAAAACAAACACAAACGTTAAATATTTCAAACCAGATCGTTCAGTCTTTGAATATACTTAATATGGGTAGGTATGAATTGGAGGAGGCTGTTGAGGCTGAATCAGAGTCAAATCCAGTATTAGAAGTAGAAGTAAAAGATGATGAGATAAATTGGGAAGAGTATTTTAAAAAAGAAAAATTCGACTATGATTTTGACAAAAATGAAGTATTATATACAGATAGCTCAGATTATGACTTCGAAAATATGACCAGTGATGAGGATAGTCTCTATGATGAACTGCACGGCCAGATTAAGATTATGGGCATAGATGAGACGAGGATGAAGGTATGTGATTATCTCGTGGATAGTTTAGATGAAGATGGTTACCTGAGGGAAAAGGAAAGTGATATAGCGGATAAATTGAGTGTCAGCCTGGACCTGGTAGAAGAGTGTATAGGTCTTGTCCAGACACTGGAGCCGGCGGGTATATGTGCTAGAAATCTACAAGAGTGTATAATCCTCCAACTGCATAGTGATGGTATATATGATGATGTACTAGAAGATATTATAGTCAACAATATCAACCTAGTAGCCAATTCTAATACCAAGCAACTAGCATCTAAGTACAAGAAAAAACAGGATGAAATAAGGGACTACCTAGAATTAATCAAAAGTTTGGATCCTAGACCTGCAGAAAGATATTTCAAAAATGCAATTGTCTATGCTTATCCTGATGTAGTCTTAGAAGAGGACGAAATGGGTAATTTGGTGGTTAGGCCTTACAATGAAAAGAGGTTAAAACTAAATATAAATAGTTACTACAGAGACCTGTATATAAAGACAGATGACCCTAGCGTCAAGTCCTATATAAAGGAAAAATTGTCATCAGCCAAGAAGATTATAAACGATGTTGAAGAAAGGAAATCAACAGTTATAGCTATAGCAGAAGCTATTGTGGAGGTTCAGTTTAACTATTTTAAGTATGAAGGTCAATTGGAGCCTATGAGCCAACAGAGCATAGCAGATATGGTTGGCTGCCATATTTCTACGGTCAGCAGGGGGGTAAATGACAAGTATATCCTTACCAAGAAGGGGCTATTTGAGATTAGGAGCTTTTTCTCAGGTAGTCTAGAGACTGATGAGGGTAGCACGATTTCTATATCTGTGGTAAAGAACAAGCTAAAAGACATAATAGAAAATGAAAATAAGAAAAAACCCCTTAGTGATAAAAAGTTGGAAGATATGCTGAGGGCAGAAGGTTTTGATATAGCGAGAAGAACAGTAGCCAAGTATAGGGAAGAGATTGGTTATTTGAGTTCTTCAAAGCGAAAAAAAATCTAGAAGGATTGTGGACCATTTTGGTATGTATTTTATCAAGATGGTCTTTTATTATGTAAACTTAATTTTTAGCTTATAATTTACTTTATTTTGGAATATAGGGCTAGAAAATTACAAATTTATTGTATAATAGGTTTGAGTGAAAGAAATATTTTTATATGGAATAAAAACGTTATTCTATAGATAAGGAGCAGTGATGAATAAAAAATATCTACATGTCCTATCCTTTGATGGCCTATCAAGGGTAGACATAGATCAAATGAAGAAGTTACCAGCCTTTGGAGAGTTTTTCAAGGAGGCGTCTGGTTGTATAAATGTAAAAACTATTTATCCAAGTTTGACATATTGTGCCCATACTACAATTTCAACCGGTGTATATCCGGCAAGGCATGGTGTAATCAATAATACTAGACTTCAGCCAGATAGGTTGAGTCCAGACTGGTATTGGTATGACAGGGATATAAAGGTTCCGACCTTCCAGTCCTATGCCAAGAAGGCAGGTTATGATATACTATCTATATTTTGGCCTGTGACAGCAGGATCTAAGGACATAAAGTATAATATGCCAGAGATATTTGCCAATAGGAAGTGGCAGAGTCAGATTTGGGTGTCTATGAGAAATGGTAGTCCCTACTTCCAGTATGACCTTAATTCCAAGTTTGGCAAGTTGAGAAATGGTCATAAGGAGCCGGAGTTGGATAATTTTTCCCACGCATCATTTATGTATGCCTTGGATAGGTATCCAGCCCATATAAACATGGTCCATTATATAGATTTAGACTCACAAAGGCATGAGTATGGCTTTAATTCAAATCAAGCCAAGGAAGCCATGTACAGGCTAGACAAGAGGTTGGGAGACCTAGTTGCCAAGCTAAAGGACAAGGGCATCTATGAGGATTCAGTAATAGTTGTCTTGGGGGACCACAGTAGTATAGATGGCCATACAAATATATATCCAAACAAGCTGTTTGAAGCAGCAGGCCTATTGACAAAGACTGACGACAACCTAGTTGCCAGCTACAAGGCCATATGCAAGTCAGCTGATGGATCGGCTTATGTATATGCAGGTCAAGATATAAGAGACCAAGACTTGTTAGCTGCAATTCAGCCCCTTATAGATGAAGGCGCCATTGAAGCAGTTTATAGTCCAGACCAGGCTAGGGCTATGGGGGCTGACCCATCTTGTAGGCTTATGTTGGAGGCAGCTGTTGGCTACTTCTTTATGGATGAGGTGGAAGACCAACCATTGATAAGGGCCCTAGAGGCACCCAAGAGGTCTTCAAAGCTGTGCATAAACAATCATGGTTACAACCCTTCTACTAAGGAAAACTACGAGACAGTCTTTCTAGTAGCAGGCAAGGGAATAAAGAAAAATGTGTTTTTAGAAGAAATGTCACTGACAGATGAAGGACCGACACTAGCAGCCATACTTGGCCTAGAAATGAAGGACACTGATGGCAGGGCAATAGTGGAGATTTTGGAGGTTTAAAGTGTTAAGAGTTTCAAAGAAAGAAAAATCGTGGATCTTGTACGATTGGGCAAATTCGGCCTACACCATGACTATGTTGACTACAATCCTACCTATATACTTTACGGCTATGGTAGGAGAGGTAGGCCTATCAAAGGAGATGGCAACTTCATACTGGGGTTATACTAATGCAATAGCATCCCTAGTCGTAGCTGTTTTATCGCCATTTATGGGTGGCTTGGCTGACTATATGGGTGTAAAGAAAAAGTTCTTTACTGTATTTACCCTATTAGGTATTATTTTTTCAGGTATGATAGCCTTTATACCTTATGGCCAGTGGCAGCTGTTAATAGTAACATATATAATTTCTCTGATAGGTTATTCCTTGAGTAATGTATTTTATGATTCATTCTTGACTGATATAACTTCAGAAGACAGGATGGATATGATTTCATCCTTAGGATATGGTTTTGGATATATTGGTAGTACTATACCATTTATAGTCTGTATGGGTATAATAATGGCTGCTCAGAAGTCTATAATACCTATATCAAGCATCACGGCTAGCAAGATATCATTTTTTATTACTACTATGTGGTGGTTGACATTTACCCTACCTATGTACAAAAATGTAGAACAGGTACATGGCAAGCCTTATGAAAAGTTCAAGCCACAGGATTCTATGAGAAAGTTGAAGGAGAGCTTTCTGAGAGTAAGAAAAAATAGAAAGGCATTTTTATTCCTATGTGCCTACTTCTTCTATATAGATGGCGTTGATACTATCATCAGGATGGCGGCGAGTTTTGGTACGGCTGTAGGCATAGGCTCATCTACATTGTTGGTCATACTACTAGTTACACAGTTTGTAGCCTTTCCTTTTGCTATAATATACGGCAAGCTTACCCAGATATTCAAGGGCAAGGCCATGCTGATAGCAGGTATAGGCATTTACATCGTCATATGTATATTTGCCTTCTTCCTCAAGTCAGCCAGGGAATTTTGGATATTATCGATTTTGGTTGGTAGTTCCCAGGGTGGTATACAGGCCTTGAGTAGGTCATATTTTGCCAAGATGATACCAAAGGAAAATTCCAATGAATACTTTGGATTCTATAATATATTTGGAAAGTTTGCCGCTATAATGGGGCCATTCTTGGTTGGTATAGTGACTCAGATTACAGGTGATGTTAGAAACGGTGTTCTAAGCTTGATCCTAATATTTATAGTAGGTGTAGTTCTACTGTTAAAAGACTAGATAAGCCAAGAAATTTCATAAAATTATATACGAAAATACAATCCTAGGGCCTATAATCGCAAGAACTATAGGTCCTATATTTAAAAAAATTTAGAAGTAGGAGGGAAGGATTATATGAATATAGAAAACTATAAAAAATACGTCAAATATACCTTGGGTCAGGAAAAGTCAGACCTAGTCCTAAAAAATGCCAAGCTAATAATGGTTCAAACTGGAGAAGTAATAGAGGCTGACCTGGCTATCAAGGACAAATATATAGTAGGCCTTGGTGACTATGAGGGCTTAGAAGAGTTAGATTGTAGTAATAGATATGTATGTCCAGGTTTTATCGACTCCCACCTACATTTTGAGTCAACCTTGGCAAACCCCAAGGAGTTGGTCCACTATGCATCACTGAGCGGTACGACAGGTTTTATAGCAGACCCACACGAGGCTGCAAATGTTGCAGGCATCAAGGGGATAAACTATATACTTGACCAGACTCAAGATGCCAGTGGGGATGTCTACATTATGGCACCGTCATGTGTTCCATGTAAGGAAGGTGAGGACTCGGGATGTCTTATGGAGGCTAGTGACCTTAAAAAGCTCTTGGGCAATCCTAGAATTTTGGGTCTGGGTGAGGTGATGGACGAGGGGGGTGTCATAGGCCTAAAGGATAGGATGATGGCCAAGCTGGACCTATTTTCTGATAGGGTCAAGGATGGTCATGCTATATCTATAGAAGGTAAAGACCTAGCAGCCTATGCCATGTCAGGTATACTGACTGACCACGAGTCTACAGAGTACAAGTATGCTATGATGAAGGTTAGAAATGGAATGTATGTCCACATCAGGGAAGGCTCTGCTGCTAGAAATCTAGAGGCCATAGTAAGAGGTATAGTAGAAAATAAGACGGATATATCTAGGTTTACCTTCTGTACTGACGACAAGCATATAGAGGATATACAAAAAGATGGTCATATCAGTCACAATGTCAGGAAGGCTATTTCTCTTGGACTCAAGCCAATAGATGCCTACAAGATGGCCAGCCTGAATCCTGCCCAGTGCTACGGGCTTGATGACCTGGGTATGATAGCAGTTGGTAAAAAGGCGAATTTGATAATACTTAGTGATATGGAAAATGTCCTAATAGATAGGGTTATGTACGAGGGTGACTTTATAAGTCCTGTCTACGAGGGCAACAAGATGAGTGTAGACCCACAGCTTATAGATAGCCTTCATATTGACTGGTTTGATGAGGATATGCTGGCCTATAAGAGTCACCGCTATGCTATAGGTATGGTAGAGGGGGAAATCTTGACCAAACTGATCGATCTTGATAACTATAAGTGCCATAATGATCTTGCTAGGTATGATAGCCAAATGGATGATCCAGCCTGCCTGAAGTTTGCTGATAATGATAGGAAAGAGGCAATGGCTAACAAAATATCTAAGGTAGCCGTAATAGAGAGACACCACAACACAGGTCGCTATCATGTAGCCAAGGTCTTGGGTTATAATATAAAAAATGGGGCAGTAGCATCTAGTGTATCCCATGATTCCCACAATGTAATAGTTATCGGAGACAATGACAGGGATATGATGCTTGCACTTGAAAAGCTAAAAGAAAGCAAGGGGGGTTATGTCCTAGTAGAAGGGGGACATGTCTATGATGCCCTACCGCTTCCAGTCATGGGACTAATGAGCGACCTAGATAGTGGCAAGATGAACGAAGTTTTATCTAGGATGATAGCTAGGGCCCACAAGATGGGTGTGCCGGATGGTATAGAACCTTTTATAGCCCTATCATTTATAGCCCTGCCAGTAATTCCTGAAATTAGGATCAGGACTAGGGGCCTATATGATGTATTGGGAGATAGGTATCTTGATTAGGAGGTAAGGACATAAGTGTTACTTGTATCCTTTCAGAGGCAAAACAAATAATAAAATAAAAAAGACACAAAAAAAGATACCAAATTTTGGTATCTTTTGTCGTTACTATGCTCTTTCAACTTTTCCAGAACGTAAGCATCTTGTACAAACAGACACTCTCTGAGGAGTTCCATCAACAACCGCTTTAACATTCTTTATATTAGCTGACCAAGTTCTCTTATTATGCTTGTTTGAGTGTGATACCTGGTTACCAGATACTTTACCTTTACCGCACACGCTACATACTTTTGACATTACGTACACCTCCTTAATACTGAAATATTAAGCCTAAAAACATAATTAATAATATCATAGTGGTATGAAAAAATCAAGTAAAAAATTGCATTACCGCTTATTTTTTTGTATAATAGTGTATATAGGAATATATATACGAATTTAGGAGGTCAACATGAGTTCAATTTTAACTAGTAAATTAGGAAATATAGAAATAGACAAAAACGTATTGGCGCAGCTAACATATAAGGCTGCTACAGAGAGCTATGGCTTGGTTGGCTTTTCATCAAAGTCAAAGGGAATAGTAGAACTTTTAAAGGGTGAGAACGCCACTAAGGGTGTTAATATCATAGAAATTAATGACAACAAGATAGACATAGAAATTTCTGTTATATTACAGTATGGTACAAATATTACAACAGTTGCCAATAATATTATTGAGAGAATCAAGTACACTGTTGAGACGTATTCTGGAATAAAGGTTAATTTAGTAACTGTAAGTGTTCAAGGAATAAGAGTCAAATAATCAGGAGGAGAGAAATGATAGAAAGTATTAATGGTAAATTGTTAAAGGAGATGTTTATCTCTGGTGCAAACCATCTACAGAATAACAAGGATTTAATAGACAAGCTGAATGTATTCCCAGTTCCGGATGGAGATACTGGTACTAATATGTCACTGACAATAGCTTCAGCTATAAGAGAACTAAAGACAATAAAGTCTGATTCAATAACTGACCTAGGCAAGGCCCTTTCAAAGGGGTCATTGATGGGGGCAAGGGGTAACTCAGGTGTTATCTTGTCGCAGATTATAAGGGGTATAGCCAAGTCTATAGAGGGCAAGAATGAGCTAAGTGTAGATGACTTTGCCAAGGCCCTAAAGTCAGGTTCTGACACTGCCTACAAGGCTGTAATCAAGCCTATAGAGGGTACAATCCTGACAGTAGTGAGGGAATCAAGTGAATTTGCTGTCAAAAATTCAAAGAAGTCTAAGGATTTTATTGAATTTATGGAAAAGGTGGTAGAGGAGTCTGAGAAGTCTCTTGAAAGGACTCCAGATCTATTAAAGAACCTTAAGGATGCAGGCGTAGTTGACTCTGGTGGTAAGGGATTGGTATGTCTGTACGAGGGTATGCTTAGTGCCTTGAAGGGTACTACTATTAAATTGCTAAATGCAGGTGAGGACTCAAAGTCAGCACCAGCTACAGGTGTTCATAGTGAGAGTGCTAGGGATGTAGATATCAAGTTCGGTTATTGTACAGAATTTATATTAGAGTCTCAGGACGTTGATTCAGATACGATCAGGGATATAATGATGGGCTATGGAGATAGTCTAGTTGTGGTTGGATATGATGGTGTCATCAAGGTTCACGTCCACACAAATAATCCAGGCAAGGCCCTAGAAGAAGCCTTGAAGTTTGGTCAGCTATTAACTATCAAGATAGAAAATATGAGACTTCAGCATGAGAACCAGATAATCACAGATGATGAACAGGAAGAGCTTGAACAGGTATCAGCTGATGAAGGATTTGTCGTAAATGCAGAAGAAAAGGAATTTGGTTTTATCACTACAACAATGGGTAGGGGTCTAGCAGATATATTTGATGAATTGGGTGTGGATATTGTTATCGAAGGTGGCCAGACAATGAACCCATCCACGGAAGACTTTATGAATGCCATCAAGATGGTCAATGCCAAGAACATATTTATTATGCCTAACAACAGCAACGTAATAATGGCTGCTAACCAGGCCAAGGAACTGTCAGAGAAGAATGTATTTGTAGTTCCTACAAAGAATATACCACAGGGTATCAGTTGCATGGTAACATTTGACCATGATGCAGATCCTCAGGTTAATATGAAAAACTTTGAGTCTATACTTGAAACAATCAAATCAGGTGAGATTACTTATGCAGTTAGAGATACTGTAATGGGTGGAATAGAGGTTTCTGAAGGAGATATCATAGGTATAACTGGCAAGGCCCTAATATCTTCAGGCAAGAAGGTTGAAGAGGTTACTAGGAATGTAATTAGGGATATGGTCGATGAAGATTCAGGTATCATCACACTTTACTACGGTGAAGCGGTTGAGGAAGATGAAGCTAGGCTATTTGCAGAAAATATTCAGGATGAATTTGATGATTTGGATGTAGAGTTGTATTATGGAGGTCAGCCTCTATACTACTATCTAATATCTGTAGAATAGGATAGAATAAGGAGCTAATTTTAGCTTGTAGTTAAGTATTTGAGTATAGGTATTCTTGCCTATACTCTTTTCGATTATGGAGGTAGTATGTATAGCGTATTAAATGAAAATATACAATTTGTTAAGGGGATAGGCCCCAAGAAGGCAGAAAAGATGTCTAGACTAGGTATATTTACAGTCAAAGATGCCCTCTACTATTTTCCAAGACAGTTTGAAGATAGGTCTAGGCAGAAGAAAATATTCCAGTTAGAAGAGGGAGAAAAAACTGGTGTCAGGGTCAAGATAGACAGGATTAATTCTAGCAGTCGAAGGCGGCTTAGTATTACCGAATTTTATGTAAGTGATGAAACTGGCAGGGCCAAGCTAGTATTTTTCAACAAGGCCTACTTGAGAAATACCTTTAGGGTAGGCGACATAGTCAAGGTATTCGGTAGCGTCAAGAAGCATGCTGGACCTATGACCGAGCTACATAATTGTGAGATAGAATACGACAAGATAGATAAAAATACGGGCATTATCATGCCGGTATACAGCCTTACAGGAGGTGTCAGCAATAAGGATGTAATGGGGATGATAAGGAATATTTTTGAATCCTCGGATATTAGTATAGGGGAATACCTGCCAAAATGGCTGGTTGAAAAGTACAACCTGTGTGGGGTTGATTTTGCCATAAGGAATATGCACTTTCCCGAAAAAAAAGAAAATGTAAAGATTGCCATGTATAGACTTATATTTGAGGAGTTACTCTTCCTCCAGCTAGGCCTATTTACAGTAAAGGGTAATAACAAGGTAGGCAGGGGTATAAGGTTTGAGAGACATCCAGACATGGATAAGATAGAAGAAGGCCTGCCTTTTAGGCTGACTCGTGCCCAACAGAAGGCCTATGACGATATTGTGGCCGACATGGCATCGGATAGGATAATGAATAGGTTGGTCCAGGGTGATGTGGGATCAGGAAAGACTGTTGTGGCCCAATTAGCTCTGGCTAACTGCGTCCTGAATGGCTACCAGGGGGCCTATATGGCACCGACTGAAATCTTGGCCAAGCAACATATGGAGAGTTTTAAGGAATTTTTTGATGGAAGTGGTATAAGGGTAGAGGTCCTAACAGGTAGTTCGACCAAGAAAGAGGCTAGGGAAATTCTAGAAGACCTAGCAAGTGGTCAGATTGACATCTTAATCGGTACCCATGCCCTGATTGAGGATAGGGTAGACTTTGCCAATTTGGGATTGGTCATTACAGATGAGCAGCATAGGTTCGGAGTAAGGCAGAGGGGGAGGCTGACATCTAAGTCAGAAAATCCAGATGTCCTAGTTATGACTGCAACACCTATACCTAGAACTTTGGCCCTTATTCTATATGGTGACTTAGATATTTCTGTGATAGACGAATTGCCACCAGGTAGGAAGCCTATAGAGACCCTAGCTATAGAGAAGAGGAAGAGAGAGTCCTACTATATGTCCAAGGTTAGGTCAGAAATTGAAAAGGGAAGGCAGGTCTACGTGGTATGTCCCCTAGTTGAAGAGAGCGAGACTATGGACCTAAAGTCTGCTACGGAGGTCTATGATGAATTGAGGTATGCCTTTTTCAAGGACCTGAGAATAGGTCTTCTACACGGTAGGATGAAGGCTAGTGAAAAGGACCAGGTTATGGAGGCCTTTAAAAATCACGAATTGGATATACTGGTATCTACTACGGTAATAGAGGTAGGGGTAAATGTTCCAAATGCCAGCCTGATGATTATTGAAAATGCTGAGAGGTTCGGTCTGGCCCAGCTTCATCAGTTGAGGGGGCGTGTAGGCAGGGGAAGTGAAAAATCCTACTGTACACTTATATACGGTTCAAAGACTGAAATATGTAAAAATAGGATGTCTATAATGGAAGAGACTAATGACGGTTTTAAGATATCCGAGAGAGACCTTGAACTAAGAGGGCCTGGAGACTTTTTTGGAACTAGGCAGCATGGTCTACCAGAATTAAGGGTAGCCAACCTATTTAAGCATATAAAGATACTTAGGCTAGTCCAAAAAGAGGCCAGAGAAATCTATTCATCAGACCCATCCCTAAGATTAAGAGACAATGAAGGTATCAGGATAAAGGTCGAAGAGATGTTCAATACAATAGGTGGTAATATATCCATATAGGTGTTTGTTCTAAAGGATAGGTCTTATACTAGATTAATTGGAGCTAGGCATGATTATAGGTAGGTATGCTAGGGCAGACTGCGTAGACATAGTTTGCCTATCTAATATTTTGTCTGAAATAAGAACATTAATCTAGTTAAATACTATATTGTATGATAGAATATATTTAAGTAAAGATTTTATTAGGAGGATTAGGAGTGAGAGTAATATCCGGAAGTGCCAGGGGGCTAAAACTCAATACACCAAGCGATGACAGGATAAGACCTACTACTGACAGGGTAAAAGAATCCATGTTTAACATTATACAGGACTGGGTCTACGATAGTCAGGTTCTGGACCTATTTGCAGGCAGTGGAGCCCTAGGTATTGAAGCCTTGTCGAGGGGGGCCAAAGAGGCAGTATTTTGTGATAAGAGTCTCGACAGTATCAAGATAATAAAATCAAATATTGAAAAGGCCAGGCTGGTTGATAGGAGCCACTTGCTAAATTGTGACTTCAAGAAATGTCTCAGTGATATGGAGGTCAAGGGTCAGACTTTTGACTTGATCTTTGTGGATCCTCCCTACTACAAGGACTTGTTTGAAGATGTTCTTGAAACCATAAGGGCCTGTAATATATTGAATAAGGACGGAATAGTCATAGTTGAGCACGATGCCAGTACTAGTATAGGTCATATAAAGGGTCTAGACGTTTTCAAGGAAAAAAAGTACGGGATTACAATGCTGACTTTCTACTGTTTGGAGGATTGCAATGAGTAAGGATGTTAGGGCCATATTTGCTGGATCGTTTGACCCAATTACCAATGGCCATATAGATATAATTGAGAGGGCTGCCAAGATGTTCAGCCACTTGGAGGTTGGTTTATTGATAAATCCCAACAAGAAGACACTTTTTACCATGGATGAGAGGGTGGACCTGATAAGAGAGGCAACCAAACATTTGGACAATGTGAGTGTTATTAGCTTTGATGGCTTGTTGATAGACTACTGTATGAAGAATAATATAGGTGTACTTGTCAGAGGGGTTAGGACCATAGCAGATATGGAGTATGAATTACAGATGGCACATATGAACAAGGAATTAAATGACGGCTTGGAAACCATTATCTTGCCAACTAGCAAGACATATTCTTTTATTAGTTCATCACTTATTAAAGAAGTGCTTCACTTTGATGCTGATGTGAGTAACCTAGTACCAACCTGTGTGATTGAGAAATTAAAAGAAAAAAATAAATAAGTATATGAATTTGGAGGATAAATATGAGCGAAGATATTAAGATTATGGAAATACTTGCTGAGATGAAAGAAATGCTAAACCAGGCTAGTGGTTTTCCACTTTCAAAAAAAGTAGGTGTAGATAGGGAAGAAATGTTAAACTTGATTGATGAGTTGAAGGAAGCCCTACCTTATGAACTTGACACTGCCCTAAAGATTATAAAGGAACAGGATTCTATCCTTGAATCTGCTAGGAATGATGCAGACTTCCTTAGGGAAGAGGCAAAGAGAGAAAGAGAACAGAAGATAAGAGAATGTAACGACGAAATAATCATCAAAAACAAGCAGGTAGATTCAGAAATCGAAAGCATGATGAAGGAAGCTACAATGAGGGCTGAAGAGCTAGTATCTGAGAGCAAGATAAATAAGGATGCCAAGGCCAGGTCTGAGAAGATGATAAAAGAAGCCACAGATTATTCTAGAGACTTGAGAACAGGGGCAAGAAATTACTCTATAGAACAGTTGGAGAGCGTGGAAGCTACCTTGGTAGAAATCCTGTCTGATGTTAGGAAGGGTAAGTCTCAGCTATAGGCCTATGAAGATTGGTGGAATAATAGCAGAATATAATCCCTTTCACAAGGGTCACAGCTACCAAATAGAAGAGTTCAAGAGGATATCGTCTTGCAGCCATCTTGTGGTGGCCATGAGTGGTAACTTTGTCCAAAGGGGAGGTCCTGCCCTAGTAGATAAGTATGCCAGGACACAGATGGCCCTGGATAATGGGGTTGACTTGGTCATAGAGATACCAAGCATATTTGCCGGACAAACTGCTGAAATATTTGCTAGAGGGGGTCTACTCAGTCTAAATTCATTGGGCTGTGTAGATTCTTTTTGTTTTGGTTCAGAAGATGGCAATATAGACAGGTTAAGAGAGCTTGCAGGCTATATATACGACCAGGCAGCTTTGATAGATGAGAGGGCGGGACTACTGATGAAAAATAGCATGTCCTATGCCAAGGCGAGGGAAGAGGCAATCAGACAAGGTTTTGAGTCTTTCGATATTGGGGCTATCCTCAGTCAATCTAATAATATCTTGGGACTAGAATATCTAAAGGAGGCTAGGAGGCTGGACTCAGGCATGGAGGCAGTCACAATAAAGAGACAGGGAGCTTCCTACAATAGTCAAGATATGGATGGGCCTATGCCATCAGCAAGTGCAATTAGAAGGTCAATACTAGGGCTAGGAAAATTTGAAAATATTGGACAGCTAGAAGACGAATGTAAGTATGGAGACGCTATAGGGCAAAACATAGATCAAATCCTAGGCAAGCTTCTAGACAAGTCTGTCTTGGATATATTAAAATCCCTGAGTGGACAAGGTATAGATTTTATGGGAGAGGATAGTTTTTTCCAAGAAATATCCTATATACTTGCCAGAGAGGACCAGGGTCTAGGAAAATATTTTGAAGTCAATGGTGGACTTGAGCACTCTATAAGGAGGGCTGTACTGACATCTACCAGCATGGCAGGTGTTCTAGCAAGTCTCAGCAACAAGTCCCATACGCACTCAAAAATTAGAAGGGCCATATATAATATCCTTTTAGGAATCACAAAGTCGGATATGGACCAGGCCAAAGTTATAAAATCCCTTCCCTATGCTAGAGTTTTAGGAATGAATAATAAGGGCAGAGATATACTGAGGATGGCAAAAGAAAGGTCTAGCATAAATATAATAACTAGTCCAGCCAAGGCTATAAATAGTCATATCTATAGGGAGGATTCCTTGTACAGGAAGCTTCTAGATATAGATCTCAGAACCTCAGCCATATATTATCAGAAGTATCATGCCAAGAATCCAGACCTACTAGCAAGGGGGCAGGCAGACTTTTTTGATACAAGGTTTAACTTTTGATTCAAGTAGAATTTTTAAGTTTGTTTTTTTAAGAAGTATATGTACTTTTTCTAAAAAAAGTGTTATATTAACAAAGGTATAATAATTAATCATTAAGTGGAGGAAAGTAATAAATGAAAGTTTTAGTGTTAAATTGTGGTAGTTCATCATTGAAGTATCAGTTAATTGATATGGATAATGAAGCAGTACTTTGTAAGGGATTGGTAGAAAGAATTGGTATAGAAGGTTCTATACTTAAGCATGAAAAGGAAGGTCTAGAAGGCAAGCATATTGTTGAGCAGCCAATGAAGGACCACAAGGATGCAATAAACCACGTCCTTACTGCTGTTGCAGATCCAGCTGTTGGAGCTGTAAAGGAAATGAAGGAAATAGATGCTGTTGGACACAGGATAGTTCACGGTGGAGAAAAGTTTGCTTCTTCTGCAGTATTGACTGATGAAGTAATAGCTGCAATCAAGGATTGTAGTGACCTTGCTCCCCTACACAATCCAGCCAACCTAATGGGTGTAGAAGCTTGCAGGGCTATACTTCCTGATGTCCCAATGGTAGGTGTATTTGATACAGCCTTCCACCAGACAATGCCAGAAAAATCTTTTATGTATGGTCTACCTCATGAATTATATAAGAAGCATGGTGTTAGAAGATATGGTTTCCACGGTACTTCTCACCTATATGTATCACAGAAGGCTGCTGAAATGCTAGGCAAGAAGCCAGAAGACCTAAAGATCATCACTTGCCACCTAGGTAATGGTGCATCTATAACTGCAGTTGACGGAGGAAAGTCAGTTGATACATCTATGGGTCTAACTCCACTAGAGGGTCTAATAATGGGAACAAGATGTGGTGATATAGATCCAGCTATCATACCTTTCGTAATGAAGAAGGAAGGTCTAGATGCTGATGGCGTTGACAAGTTGATGAACAAGGAGTCAGGAGTATACGGTATGACTGGTATATCTTCAGACTTTAGAGATATAGAGGATGCAGCTGCTCAAGGAAATGAGCTAGCTATAAATGCCCTAGCTGCCTATGCTCAGAGAGTAAAGAAGTACATAGGTGCCTATGCTGCTGAGATGAACGGTGTGGATGCAATTGTATTTACTGCTGGTCTTGGAGAAAATGGTATAGGAATGAGAGAAATGATCTGTGCCGACATGGACTTTATGGGAATCAAGCTAGATGCCCAAAAGAATGATGTAAGAGGCAAGGACAGGATAATCTCTGCTGACGATTCAAGAGTAAAGGTATTGTTGATACCAACTAATGAAGAATTGATGATAGCAAGAGATACATTGAGACTGTCTAAATAGTTAAAAATACTTGACAAATTGGTTTCAAATATGTATAATAGATAAGTAATGTTTTAGAGGTGATAAATTTATGAAGCTAAATATAGATTCTCTAACTAATAAAGAGAGAGAAAGTATAGACTTTGATTTTAGTGAAGAACTAGAGTCGGTTAAATATTATGGTGTGGAATATAATTTGATATCACCACTGCATCTGACTGGTAGGATATCCAGGGCTGGAAGGAACTTTTTGCTAAGGGCTAGCGTTGCCTTTGATTATGAAGGAGCCTGCTCGAGGTGTTTAAAGGACATGAAGGTTCCGGTTGATTATGAGATAGATGCATACCTAATGAAGGAAGAATATGATGAGGATAGTTATGAAGATGTAGACGTATTTCCTCTAGAAGGTACAGAGGTTGACCTCTTGGAACTTGTAGATAGTACACTGACTTATAATATGCCTCAAAAAGTGTTGTGTAGCGAAGATTGCAAAGGAATATGTTCGGGCTGTGGGGTAGATTTAAATACCCATGACTGCGTGTGTGAAGACTCCATGGACGAAGATGACATTGATCCTAGATTTGCTAAATTAAAAGAATTGTTAAAATAGAGTAAGGAGGTGTCTTCATGGCAGTACCAAAGCGTAGAACATCTAAATCTAAAACTAAAATGAGAAGAGCGTCTAATTCAAAGATGGTTCCTACTGGTTTTGTAGAGTGTCCACAGTGTCACGAACCAAAGTTACCACACAGAGTTTGTACAAGTTGCGGATCATACGATGGTAAAGAAGTAGTATCAGTTGACTAATTAGATTTTAGAAAACAGAATATGATTGTTAGGTAGCGTAGGCTTTTTGCTTACGCTATTTTTACGTTTGAAAATATGGTATAATTATAGTACTTAGATTTATGGAGGTAAATATGAAAATAGTTATAGATGGAATGGGCGGTGACAATGCACCTATGGCACCTGTAGAGGGAGCCTGCATGGCCGTCAAGGAATACGGTGTTGATATAGTAATTACAGGTGACAAGGACCAGTTGGAGGCAGAGCTAGCCAAGCACGATTGTGACAAGTCAAAGATAGAGATAGTGCACACGACTCAGATAATCACAAACGATGAAAAGCCTGTAGCAGCCATCAGGAGAAAGACAGATTCTTCTATGGTTGTAGCCCTAAACATGGTGAAAAATAAAGAGGCTGATGCAATGGTGTCGGCTGGTAGTACAGGAGCCTTGCTAAGTGGAGGAGTATTCGTCATAAAGAGAATTAAGGGTATCAGTAGACCTTGCATATGTACTGCTATACCTACTATGGATGGTGGTGTCAGCCTACTGTCAGATACAGGAGCAAATGTTGACTGTAATGGCCAGCAGTTGGTTGACTTCGCAGCCATGAGCAATATATATGCCAAGAGGGTTATGAAGATAGATAATCCAAGGATTGCCCTAGCCAATATAGGTACAGAAGAGGGCAAGGGAAACGAATTGTTAAAAACTACATATGACCTATTAAAGGACAGGAAAGATATGAATTTTATAGGTAATATGGAGACTAGGGAAATATTAAATGGTGTATGTGATGTAGTAATATGTGATGGCTTTATAGGTAATGTCATAGTGAAAACCCTAGAGGGAACAGTCCTATCACTTTTCAAGAAGATGAAGGAAACTATTATGTCATCAACTAAGGCCAAGATAGGAGCCCTCTTGATGAAGGATAGTCTAAAAGGTTTGAAGGACTCACTTGATTATTCATCACATGGTGGTGCCCCATTCTTGGGAGTTGAGGGTGGCCTAATAAAAGCCCATGGTAGTTCTGATGCCAGAGCCATCAAAAATGCTATCAGGCAGGCTATACAGTTTGTAGATGGAAATGTGGTTGAAGAAATCAGGGCCTATATATCAAGTGACAAGGAAAATGAAGATAAATAATATATAAAAGAGTGAAGAACAAATCCTATATGAATATGAGTGGGTATCAGCTTAAATATGTGGATAATATGATAGGATTTGGTGAACTAGTATTTTGGAGGTAGATATGAGAGATAATTTAGCTGTCGACGATAGGGACCTAAAGTTCAAATACTTGAAACTCATGGCCAACCAATATCCGACAATATCTGAAGCAAGTACAGAAATAATCAATTTGGAAGCAATATTGAACCTACCAAAGGGGACAGAGCATTTTTTATCAGACATACATGGTGAGCACGAGCCCTTTATTCATGTATTAAAAAACGGCTCAGGAGTAGTAAGGAGGAAGATTGACGAACTCTTTACCAATACAATGAGGGACTCGGAAAAAAGGTCTCTAGCTACCTTGGTCTACTATCCCTACAGCAAGATGGAGATGGTAAAAAGGACTGAGAGCAGTATGGAAGACTTCTATAGGATTTCTATATACAGGCTGGTAGAGCTTTGCAAATACTGTTCTAGTAAGTATACTAGGTCTAAGGTTAGGAAGCTCTTGCCAAAGGATTATGCCTATGTAATAGAAGAACTAATGCATGAGCACAGGAAGAGCGAGCACAAGGAAGAGTACTATGTATCCTTGGTGGAATCAATAATTAGCCTAGGCCAGTCTGAAAACTTTATAGGTGCCCTTGCCAAGGCTATACAAAAGTTGGTTGTAGACAGGCTACACATAGTGGGTGATATATATGACAGGGGGCCAAGGCCAGACTTGATTATAGACCGTCTCATGGACCACCACAGTGTCGATATCCAGTGGGGTAACCACGATATCTTGTGGATGGGGGCAGCAGCCGGTGAGAAAACCTGCATAGCCAATGCCCTGAGAATTTCTTCAAGGTATGATAACCTAGATATCATAGAGGATATATACGGTATAAACCTCCTACCGCTGGCGAGTTTTGCCATAAGCACATATAAGAATGACCCATGTAGTGAGTTCCAACCTAAGGTGGACAGGGATGACTCCAATTTGAGGGAAATATCCATGATAGCCAAGATTCACAAGGCTATCAGCATCATACAGTTCAAGTTAGAAGGGGCTATTATTGGCAGGAGGCCAGAGTATGAGATGGACCATAGGCTCCTTTTAGACAAGGTGGACTACGACAAGGGAACTATAGTCATCAAGGGCAAGACATACCCTTTGAAAGATACTAACTTCCCGACTATAGATCCTGCAGACCCTTATAGGTTGACATCTGAAGAAGAGGAAATCATAGACAAGCTGGCAGATGCCTTTAGGTCCAGTGACAAGCTTCAAAAGCATATCAACTTCCTGTTTTCAAAGGGAAGTATCTACCTAAAGTACAATGGCAACCTATTAATTCACGGTGGTCTTCCATTAAAGGACGATGGTAGCTTTATGTCGATGAAACTAAGAGGACAGGAGTATTCAGGCAAGGCCCTACTTGACAAGATGGAGTCCCTAGTAAGAGAGGCCTATTATGAAGAGGATGAAGACAAGAGGTCTTATGGCTTGGATATGTTCTGGTACCTATGGACTGGTAAGTGTTCATCACTCTTTGGTAAGGACGATATGACTACCTATGAGAGGTACTTTATAGAGGACAAGGTCACCCACAAGGAAAATAAAAATCCATACTTCAGTCTTAGAGAGGATATGACTATACTCAAAAAAATATTTGATGAGTTTGATATGGATTTTGAAGAAGACCATATTATAAATGGTCATGTACCTGTCAAGTACAAGAAGGGGGAAAGCCCAGTTAAGGCCCAGGGCAAGGTCTTTGTAATAGATGGGGGCTTCTCCAAGGCCTATCAGAGCAAGACAGGTATGGCAGGCTATACACTGATATATAACTCAAGGACCTTACAGCTAGTAGCTCACGAACCTTTTACATCAAAGGAGGATGCTGTAAAGAACGAGAGAGATATCATATCGTCTACAGTCTTGGTTGAGCACAAGTCCAAGAGGAAGATGATTAAGGATACAAATGATGGCCAGCAACTATTGGAGATGGTAGAAGATCTTAAAGACCTACTAGCAGCCTACAGGAGCGGTCTAATTAAGGAAAAATAATTTGCAAAAATAAGTATATTTTGGTATTATTGTAGCATAGATAATAGTGGAATAATCATGGAGGTGTACAATGGAAAATTTAGGTCAGATAAAGATTTCGAATGATGTAATACAGACAATCGCTGGTTTTGCAGCACTAGAAATAGATGGAATAGACAAGTCTACTTCATTTACAGACAAGTTATTTAGAAACCACGGAATAAAGGTAAAGGTAGAAGACGAAAAGGCCATAATAGATATCGATATAGCTGTCAAGTTTGGTCAGGTAATACCAGACGTATCTATGAAGGTTCAGGAAAATATAGTAAATGCAGTTGAAACTATGGCAGGTCTTAAGGTTGCCCAGGTCAATGTTCATGTTGACAGCCTAGTACTAAAAAAAGAAAAGGTAGAAAAGAAAGAAAATGACTAGAGCTAATAATTTAATAATGCAGAGGAAGGTTTCTAGAGAAATATTTATGAAGTATCTCTATAGTAGGTCTGTATCAAATGTTGGATGGGAGGGTCTGTGCCAGGACCTGGATACTTTTTTGGATTCAGTAGAGGATGACGCCCTAGAAATTCATAAGTCACATGGTGGCGAGGATATAGATATGTTGGAATCATATAGGGAGGTTCTTCTAGATTCTTCATATTTGATGGATGTAGCCAAGGCTGTGGAGGAGAATATAGAGGCAATTGATACCTATATAAATAAATTTGCTAGAAACTGGACTACAGATACTATGCCTGCAGTGGACGTGGCTATACTGAGATTGGCAATTGCAGAGATCAAGTTTATGTTCACGATACCGGAGGTTGTAGCCTGTGATGAGGCAGTAAATATAGCCAAGAAGTATTGTGATGACGATGCCTACAAGTATATTAATGGCATACTTGGCAGTGTGATGAAGGCTTAGTGGCATAAGAGATTAGGGAGGGTGAGACAGGTAGTCCACTCTCTTTTATGTATGACGGGCATGCCGTCAGTCTGTGGTGAAAGTCCACGTAGGGCGTA
>NZ_JRNB01000120.1 GCF_000758885.1 Peptostreptococcus sp. MV1
ATGCTGTCGCATAAATTTAGGATTTTATTCATCAACGCTAGTTGACAAAGAACCAAAAAAAGACGACCAATAAACTGGTCGCCTTGTATATTTTTTTCTATATTCTAGTATGCCTTGGCAAATATTACCATATTGTCTGCCTTTTCGCCTGTGTAGAAACACTTGTCTCCTAGGTCTTCCTGGGCAAATGGTATTACTCTTATTGTAGCGCCTGTCAACTCTTTGATCTTGGCTTCATTGTCTGCATCATTCTTCCACATTACCTTGGCAAAGCCCTTCTTGTTTTCTATGATATCAACAAATTCGTCCATATTATGGGCTACATATGTTCTTTCATCCCTGTATTTTCTAGCCTTTTCAAGCATATTCTTCTGTATTTCATCTAGTAGTATTGCTACCTGGTCAGCTACTGTATCTAGTGACATTTCAGACTTAGTTAGCTCGTCTCTTCTGAAGGCTAGGGCCTGATTCTTTTCTATGTCCTTTGGTCCAATTTCTAGTCTTACTGGTATACCCTTCATTTCTGCGTCATTGAACTTGTAACCTGGGCTGTAGTTAGCTCTGTCGTCTACTTCTACTGATATTCCCTTGGCCTTTAGGTCTCCTGCCACCTTGTCTACCACTTCCATTACTCCACCCTTGTTGGCTGCTATAGGTATTATGATTACCTGAATTGGAGCCATCTTTGGTGGTAGGACTAGACCTCTGTTATCTGAGTGTACCATGATTAGACCACCTATTAGTCTAGTTGAGATACCCCATGATGTATGGTATGGGTTGGCTAGCTTGCCATCCCTATCTGAAAAGGTAATATCGAAGGCCTTTGTAAAGTGCTGACCCAAGAAGTGAGATGTACCTGACTGTAGGGCCTTACCATCGTGCATCATTGCTTCTATTGTATATGTAGCAGATGCTCCTGCGAATTTTTCACTATCAGACTTTCTACCGTCTATTACTGGTATTGCCATTAGGTCCTCTGCTACTGACTTGTAGGCAGCTAGCTGCTGTAGTGTCTCATCTATTGCTTCCTGCTCAGTCTCATGTAGGGTATGTCCTTCCTGCCATAAGAATTCTGATGTTCTAAGGAATGGTCTAGTTGACTTTTCCCATCTGACAACTGAGTTCCACTGGTTGTATAGGAATGGCAGCTGCCTGTATGAGTTTAGCCACTTGGCATACATTGTACAGATGATAGTCTCTGATGTAGGTCTGACTGCTAGTCTTTCTTCTAGGACCTTGTTGCCACCCTGAGTCACCCAGGCAACTTCTGGTGCAAACCCCTCTACATGCTCTGCTTCCTTGTTTAGTAGACTTTCTGGTATCAATAGTGGGAAGTATACGTTCTTGTGACCTGTTTCCTTGAATAGGCCATCTGCATAGTCCCTAATCTTTTCCCATAGGGCAAATCCGTATGGTTTGATTACCATGAAGCCCTTTATTGGAGCATAGTCTACTAGGTCTGTCTTAGTTATTACGTCTGTGTACCACTGGGCAAAGTCATCTTCCATTGGTGTAATAGCTTCTACAAATTGATTTTCTTTTTTCTTTCCCATTTTCTTGTCCTCCTAATTGTTTGATATGTTACTTAACAGCCTTGAAGAACATAAAAAAGCCCTTCATCTCCTATAAAAAGAGACGAAAGGCTGTTAGTTTCCGCGGTACCACTCTTATTAGCCAGGATATCCTGACTCCCTCGATAGAATATAACGGTTCAAACCGTGGAGATTGTTACCTCTCCAAGCTAAAAGGCTGGTTCATCAGTTTCGATATAGGACCTTCCACCAAGTGGTCCCTCTCTGGTAAATCTCTGCCAACTACTATCCCTTTATCATAGCCTCTATTGGTATGCCACTATGATACACCCTAGGGGGTGTAATTGTCAATATAATATAGAATAAATCTGGTCTTCCTACCTGACTCTAGCAAATATCATCCTACCTGCTGGTGTCTGTAGGATAGAAGTTACGACTACCTTCCTGGTCTCACCTATGAACTTTCTACCATTTTCTACTACTATCATGGTACCATCATCTAGGTAGGCTACACCCTGCTGGTTTTCCTTACCTTCCTTGACTATGGTTACTACCATTTCCTCACCCGGTATGGCTATAGGCTTGACTGCATTGGCCAACTCGTTGATATTTAATACCTCGACACCCTGGACCTGGGCCACCTTGTTTAGGTTGAAGTCGTTGGTTACCACCTTACCCTTTAGGACTGATGCTAGCTTGAGTAGCTTGATATCTACCTCTGCTATATCGTCAAAATCTTGGTCTGTAACCTCCACTTCTATATTGCCTTCTTCCTGTATCATATTGAGGATATCTAGACCCCTTCTACCTCTGACCCTCTTCATATCGTCGGCTGAGTCAGCTATATGTCTTAGTTCATCAAGGACGAACTGAGGTATTACCAACTTGCCTTCAATAAAGCCAGTCTTGCAGATGTCTGCTATTCTTCCATCTATTATTACTGATGTGTCCAGTACCTTTGGTGGTATATTCCTCTTTTGCTTCTTTGACTTGTGTTCTTCCCTATCCTTCTTGTCTGGCCCTTGCCTCAACCTAAGTAGGGTCTTGACCTCATTTTTACTCCTCATTCCTATCCTGATACCTAGTAGACCAAATAGGACATATGATATAATCGATAGAACTGGTCCTACTACATATATCTTCTCCAATAGTCCACTGATCAGGGATGCAATTAGGAAGCCTAACAATAATCCCACTGACCCCAAGATAATATCTATCTGTGAATAGGCCGACATTTCCTTATCAAAAAGCTTGCCTAGTTTTTTTAATCGCCTATTTATGGCTGGTTCACTGACGAAGAATATCAGGGCTACTATCAAACCTGCCGATACTCCAGCTATATAGCCGTATGTTTGGTTGCCAAACTGTAGCTGCTTTACTGGCTTCATCAATGAAATATATAGGGTAGTTGTTAGGGCAAAACCAACTAGCGCCACTATAAATCTTCTTAATTTATTAATCATAATTTACCTCCTGTATACAGGATAATAATACTAAATCTGTCTATCCAAAACTGCCAATCTCTTCATTTTTATAAGTCCATTTCTAATATAAGTTGCCCTTATTTCACCAATTCCGTCAACTTCGTCAAGTTCATCTATGCCAGCTGCTAGTATGTCCTGGAAGCTTCCAAAATGCTCTATAAGATTATCTATAATTCCTTCTGGTAATTTATGGATCTTGCTCAGTAGCCTATAACCTCTCGTAGTGGTTGGTTTGTCCAAATTCTCGTTATAGCCTGAAAAGCCCATAATTTTTGCTATTTTGCTTAGATCGACTAGTTCTTCGTCTGAAAGCGCACTCAATTTCTTTTTAAAGTTCTTTTTGTTGGTGTCTTCCAGTACATAATCCTTTATTATCAAATCCTGGTCATCTCTTGTCCTACCAATTAATTGCTCGTACTGACTCCTGATCAGTACACCCTCATCACCCAGGGCTAGTAGGTACCTTTCCATTACACCTGTAATTCTCAATACCATCTCCACCTTTGACATTGCAAATACTACGTCGTATATGGTTACCATATCCGCAAATTCTAGGGCATTTAGGTTTAGTACGGCCTGTTCCTGGGAACTCTTGGCCTTCTCCAATGTCTGGAATGCTTGGTTGGCCTTTGAAAATAGGGTTGTAGTATCTTGGACTACATACTTTTTACTATCCTTATATATGGTGATTATAGACCTCCTCTGTGATATGGCTATCACTATAGACTTGGTCTGCCTAGCTATTCTTTCAGCTGTCCTATGTCTAGTACCTGTCTCTGTAGTAGGTACATTGGGGTCTGGCATCAGTTGGGTATTGGCAAAGAGTATCTTTTCAATATTCTTGTCCAATACTATGGCCCCGTCCATCTTGGCTAGCTCATATAGTGAGGATGGCGTATAGTCTGCATTTAGTTCAAAACCACCATCTACTAGGGACAGGATCTGGTCATTGTCAGCCACGACGATCAGACCACCAGTCTTGGCCATCAGTACATTGTCTAGACCTATTCTAAGAGGTGAACCCGGTGATATCATTTTCAATATCTCATCCATTTCATCATTGGTAAAAATATCAAAACTGTTCATCCTAACCTCCCAAAACTTCATATATAGCCTGCCTCAAGTTGTACACAGGCACCAATTCAATCCTATAATCCTTTTTAAATTCATCTAGGTAGTTACCCCTAGGTATTACCATCTTTTTAAAGCCTAATTTCTCACATTCCAAAATTCTTTTTTCGATAAAACTCACCGTCCTGACCTCTCCTGTCAAGCCTATCTCACCTGTCACTACCACACTGGCGTCTACAGGTATATTCCTGAAGCTTGATGCTATGGCTAGGGCTATACCCAAGTCCATAGAAGGCTCATTGATCTTTAGGCCACCTATTATATTTACAAATACATCCTGGCTCTGGACCTGCATACCTATTACCTTTTCCAATACTGCCAGTATAAGGGCCACCCTATTGTTGTCAACACCTGTAGTAGTCCTCCTGGGATAACCAAAATTGGTTGGTGCTACCAGGGCCTGAAGTTCCAAGAGCATGGACCTAGTACCTTCTACTGTTGATACTATTACTGAGCCAGATACATCATTTGGCTTCTCAGCTATTAGGACCTTGGATGGGTTTTCCAGCTCCACTAGTCCGTCTGATTTCATCTCAAATACTCCTAGCTCGTTTGTTGAGCCAAAACGGTTCTTTACTGCCCTTAGCAACCTATAGGTATTGTACCTCTCGCCTTCAAAGTATAGGACTGTATCCACCATATGCTCTAATAGCTTTGGACCTGCTAGAGATCCTTCCTTAGTCACATGACCAACTATAAATGTTGATATCGACTTGGACTTAGATATTTTCATAAATTTGGATGTACCTTCCTTTATCTGGCTAATGGTACCTGGTGCTGAGTTTATCTCCGGTGATATCATAGTCTGTATGGAGTCGACTATAATCATGTCCGGTTGTACTTCTGCTATCTGTAATTCAATAGCTGCAAGGTTGTTCTCTGTATATATGTACAAATTGTCTGACGAAACCTTGAGCCTCTTGGCCCTCATCTTTATCTGCTTTTCGCTTTCCTCGCCTGATATGTATAGGACCTTCTTGTCCGTCTCTGCTACATTGTTGGATACCTGTAAGAGCAGGGTAGACTTGCCTATACCTGGATCTCCTCCCACTAGAACCAAGGAGCCTGGTATTACTCCACCACCTAGGACCCTGTCTAGCTCTGGTATACTGGTAGAAAACCTCTCTTCCTTATTAGTTGTAATGGAATTTATCTTGATTGGCCTGCTAGTGGACTTAGATGCCTGCTTGGCCAACGATGCTTGCTTGGGAGTTAGTTTTTCCTCAACCTCTTCTACAAACGTATTCCACTGTAGACACTCAGGACACTTGCCCAACCATTTTGGGTTCTCGTAACCACAATTTTGACATACGTACTTAGACTTCACCTTTGCCATAAATTTTAACAACACCTCCTTAAATATACCTTAAGGTATACATTTCTATCGTTTTATTATATCATATTTTTCATCTTATATGTGTCTTTTCCTTATGGCCTCTGCGCATAAACTAAGTTTGATTCATTATGTTTGACGTCTATTCTCTCATCTTGTATGATATATAAATAAGCCAATCATCAAAGTTATTACAGGAATGAGGAGGGTTGGTAAGTCTACTATTTTAAATATAATAATGGATAAGGAGAAAAAATGTTTATATTAGAATTATACCAAGATAAAATGAGCACAGAGCTAGGACTATTTGACACCATAGAAGAAGGAAGAAAATTTGTATCTCAACTTAAAGGATACAAATTTGAAGAGATAGACGGATTTGAATACGAAACTATAAAGCTAGATTCAATCTCAGACTACATGGAACTAGAAATAAATGGCAACATAGTTCCACTAACTAAGTTTATGTTTACAGAAGATGGCGATGTAGAAGTATATTGGAAAGAAATTCCAAACCTATCTAAAAAAGGAAAAGGAATCGTAGAAGGTGCAACTAGAGTGGATGCCTACACAGTAGCGAATTCAGATTTAAGAGAATATATCGAAGCGAGAGAAAATAATTATTTAGAAGTAAAGAAAAATCTAGAAAAGGAAGGCTACCAAGTAGAAAGAGCCTACTTCGGATCAGAAGACGGAGAAGCAATCCTATTTAGAAAAAAAGATTCAGAAGATTGGCACTTCTTAACCCATATGGATCCAGAATTCACAGAAGAATTTGATTTAGATGTATGTTTAGAAATGGTAGAAGAAGATAATTAAATTGAAAGCTAAAAGCCGAGTCTATGTAAAAAAGTCTGTAAAATTGTAGGTCCTTCTACGGTAAAATTATTATCATAGGAGGACTTTTGTTATGGGAAGAAGAAGAAAAAGAGAACCAATGAATCTAGCTAAGAAAAATATTGTAAGTAAATTAATAAAAACTTATGATCCAAAATTGCAATTTTATGTAGCCCATAAGGACTGATCAAGAATGCTATAAGTAATGTTACCATTTCTGTTGCCATATCTTTTTATATGAAGCAAGTTACTGCTCCAATAAATACTAGGAAAGATATTATACCTAAAATCATTCCACTAACTTTTATAATAAATTTTAGAAAAGCAATTAGTATCGACAAGAGCAATATTATTGGAAATAAGATAATTTTCAATGCCCATCTCATAACAGACCTCTCTATTTCTTTGACTTATCTTCTAAGCTCTTAATTCCTGTATTGTTCAACTTTTCAATTGACATCAGCTGAGTTCTAGCAAGCTTTCTAAGTTCTATCATTCTTTCTTTTTGTTCCATACCTTTTCCAATAAGAATTGCATTATAACTTTCCATATTGGCAAGCACCAGTAACTCATTCAGACTTGCATAATCTCTCATATTGCCTTTCAAATCTGGATTTTCTTCACGCCACTGTTTTGCTCGCTTGTTAAATAAGGCTACATTGAGCATATCTGCTTCACTTGCATACTTATAAGATAACTGCTCATTGGTAAGATCTTTTAAGAGATATTCTTTAATTGCATCTGTATGAATTTTATAGTTAATCTTGGAAATTTCTCGATTAAGATTCCACCCTAACGATAGCTTAGAATTTTCATCTGACTTAAGTCTCTTATAATCTTGAATAATATACAGCTTAAATTCTGGTGAAATCCATGAGGCAAATTCCATTGCAAGATCATAATGCGCATAGGTTCCACCATATCTCCCAGACTTCGATATTATGCCAATAGCATTTGTAGAATCAATCCATTTTTGTGGTGTCATAGTGAATCTATTAAGTCCTGCCTCATTTCTAAACGTGTCGAATTGCACACGGTTAAAATCTGGATTATTCAAAACTTCCCATAAACCTATATATTCCAAAGTATTTCTATTTCTCATCCAGTTTTGTATAACAAATCTAGGATCATCATTATTTTTATACTTAGCAATATCCGTTAGACTTATATAGTCGTTTTTAAAGTCTTCAGTATAAATTTGAATAGCAAAACCTTTTGCTTCAATCGTCTCTTTTTTCGCCTTAGACATACGATTTCCCCCTTTATGCTGATCTACTGTTTACAAAATTTATTTTCGTAATAACTGCTCTAAACAGCACACCAACTATTCATTTTTTTGATTTTCTTAAGCTAATTCAGTTATAATGAAATATAGTAAATAGTGCTACTTGCT
The DNA here is from genome assembly GCF_000758885.1 of Peptostreptococcus sp. MV1. Taxonomy (GTDB): domain Bacteria; phylum Bacillota; class Clostridia; order Peptostreptococcales; family Peptostreptococcaceae; genus Peptostreptococcus. The sequence continues at coordinate 7,711 of NZ_JRNB01000120.1, forward strand.
CTTGTAGCATAAAATTTAGGAGGGTAATTATGAAAAAGACAAAAATAAATATAATATCGGGCTTTTTAGGCTCTGGTAAGACCACATTTATCAAAAAATTAATCAAGGAAGCTGATGATTTTTCCAAGACTGTCATTATAGAAAATGAGTTTGGAGAGGTCAGCATTGATGGGGCAATCCTAGAGAGAGAGGGCCTATCTGTCAAGGAGATAAATGCCGGCTGTATCTGCTGTACGGTGGCAGGGGACTTTGCCAGCTCTATAAACGATATCAAGAAGGCCTTTAATCCGGATAGCATCCTGATAGAGCCATCTGGCGTGGGCAAGCTATCAGATATAAAGGCTATCTGCCTCAAGTATCCTGACCTATTTGAGATAAATCGCTCCATCACAGTTATAGACGCCACAAAATATTCCATGTACAAGGTCAATTTTGGTGAATTCTACATCGACCAGATAAAGAACTCCAATACCATTATCTTCAGTAGGTATAGCCTGGCCAAGTCCTCTGGTATAGATATAGGAGAAATCATAAGAGATATAAAAAATGAAAACAAGCATGCCCATATTGTAGATGCTGAGTGGGATGACTTCAGGGCAAGTGACCTCTTGGAGTCTACTATTATTAAAGATGATGCTAGATACAAGATAAACAAGGTAAATACTAGCAAGGACATGTTGGCCCTATTCAACAAGCTGGACCATTCACACCACCATTCAAACAAGAATTGTCATGAGCACGATTCATTTTCACATAGCCACAATCACGACCATGGTGATAGCTGTTCATGTCATGACCATGACCACCACGAGCATTCTGGGGATGAATTTAAAAGCCTAACGATTCGAGTTGATAAGACCTTTTCCAAGGAAGACCTTCAGTCTATACTGGAGTCTTTTGATAGGGGAATCTATGGAAGTATTATTAGGGCCAAGGGTAGTCTGCCAGGCCATACCTCTGCCCTAGAATTTGACTATGTGCCCCAAGAAATCAGAATCAATGAACTAAATTATATCCAAGACCATCATGTGGTTATTATAGGTAGGGACTTGAATGAGGAGGCTATTTTAAAAGTTTTTTAAATTTTCTGTCTTTAAAAAGGATTTTCACCTAGCTTTGTAGAATTTAGATAGCAATTGGTGTTGTATGGGCTAAAATTTTTCCATACATCCAAAAAAACTTGGTTATCTAACCATAAAATAAGAAAGTGGGTGCTTGTATGAAAATCTATAATAGCGAGAAGATCAGAAATATTGCGGTATTAGGGCATAGCGGTTGCGGTAAGACTAATTTATTAGAAACTATCGCGCATGCCGCAAATGTCAACAAAATTCCCAAACTAAGCAATAATATACAAATGACTTACAGCATGAGTCTAATGCCAGTCGAGTATGAAGGTTTCAAGTTCAACTTTATAGACACTCCTGGTTACACAGACTTCACTGGAGATGTAGTATCCGCCCTATCAGCTAGTGATGCTGCCATCATAGTTATCGATGCCACCGACCCTATGCAAGTCGGAACTGAAAAGGCTCTTGAACTGACAGAAGGTATTCCAAAGATCATGTTTATCAACAAGATAGACAACGAAAAGGCCAGGTACAAGGATGTAATCGAAATGCTAAATGAAAAATTCGAAAACAAGATAGTACCAATGATATCTCCTGAATTCAAGGATGGAAAGTTTGTCAAGCTTCACAATGTATTTGAAAACTATGAAGGTCTAGACCAAGAATTCAAGATCCAGGCCCAGCAGTCATATGATGCCTTGATGGAACTTATAGCAGAAACTGATGACAACTACCTAGAAAAGTTCTTTGAAGGCGAAGAATTGACTAGTGACGAAATCAAGACTGGTATCACAATAGGTGTAAAGAAGGGTGATATAATTCCAGTAATATCAGGCTCTACTATCAACAACATAGGTACAGCTGAAATCCTAGCATCTCTTGAAAATTATATAGACCCAACATATATAGACCAGGATAAACCTTTCAAGGGTACAGTATTTAAGACATTTATAGATCCTTTCGTAGGAAAGATTTCATACATATATATAACTCATGGCTCTATTTCCAAGGACAAGGAAGTATACAACATGAGAACAGGAAACAAGGAAAAAATATCCAACGTATACACAATACGTGGTGGTGAATTGATAGAATTAAAAGAAGCCTATGCAGGTGATATCATAGTAGTAACAAAGGTTGCCGGCCTAGCTACTGGTGATACTATCTCCCTAGATAGGGACGCCGAGGTTGAATTGGAAATCAACTTCCCTAAGCCACAGATATACATAGCCATATCTCCAAAGAATAAAAATGATGAAGACAAGATGGCAAATGTCCTTACTAGGCTAGTTGGAGAGGACCCTACTCTTCATTATTACAGAAACAATGAGACTCACCAGGCCCTAGTAGGTGGTCAGGGTGAACTACATATAAAGACCCTAGTAAATAAGATGAAAGACAAGTTCGGTATTGAGGTAGAACTAGACGACCTTAAGGTTCCATATAGGGAGACTATCAAGGGTACATCTGATGTAGAAGGTAAGCACAAGAAACAGTCTGGTGGTCATGGCCAGTACGGTCACGTAAAAATCAGGTTCTCTAGGAGTGAAGATGAATTTGACTTCTCAGAAGAGCTATTCGGTGGTTCAGTACCTAAGTCTTATGTGCCAGCAGTTGAAAAGGGACTAAAAGACTCTATGTTAAAGGGTGTATTAGCAGGCTACCCAGTTACAAATATCAAGGCTGTCCTATACGATGGTTCTTACCATGATGTGGACTCTTCAGAAATGGCCTTTAAGATGGCAGCATCTATAGCCTTCAAAAAGGGTATGGAAGAGGCCAAGCCAGTCCTTCTTGAACCGGTTATGAAGCTTACTATTACAATTCCAGAGGAATATATGGGAGATGTAATGGGTGATATGAACAAGAGAAGGGGTAAAATACTTGGTATGGAATCAAATGGCAAGGGCAAGCAGATACTAGAGGCCCTAGCTCCTCAGGGAGAAACTTTCAAGTATGCTATCGACCTTAAGTCAATGACTCAGGGTAGGGGCTACTTCGAGATGGAATTTGATAGTTACGCAGAGGTACCAGCTAGTTCAGCAGAAAAGATAATCGCAGCAGCCAAGGCTTAATACATTGATGTGGTCACTACTCATGATTAAATATAGTTACTTGTAGAAGGGGCTCCCAGTATGGGAGCCTCTTTTCAGTGCAGAATATTTCAATATTAAGTCAGATAACTTTCTATTCTGATATAGGTCGATATGTTTTTCATATATATTTTTTATTTTTTTGTATTTTTTTATTTATAGTTATTTATAAAAGTGTTATAATGTGAGTAGATATTCTTGCATATATAATGTCATTATTACATTGCATGTGCAGACTTATGTAGCAGAGTCCTGCTAAAATATTAATGAGTTTTTAAGGAGGAACTAATATGAGAGGTTTATTGACAAAATTAAGCGACAGAGAAGAAGACATAATGTCAATACTATGGAATACTGACAAGTCTCTTACAGCGACTGAAATTTTCCACTGTAATGAGGAAATCAGCAAAAATACTATCCAGGTAGTATTGAGAAACTTGCTAAAGAAAGAGTACATCAAGGTTAGTGATGTAGTCTACAGTGGTACTACCCTATCTAGGAGCTATACCTATGTAATTACTGCAGAAGAGTATGCTGCAGATCAGCTACAGGCTTTAAAGAATACAACTTTTAATTTTTCACATACATCGTTTTTAGAATATATGAAAAAATATGGAAATCAGGATATCATAGACGGATTAAAGGAAAACGCATAATAGCTAATCCGTTTTAATAGAGATAGTCTTACACAGGGGCAAGTCATCCTACATCTTTGTAGGTGGGACTTGCCTTTTTGAATTTACATTATAACTACTAAATGATATAATATATTAGATAACCACTATGAATCGGGGGTGATATTATATTGGTTAATGATATAAATAAAAGGACAATCGTAAACCTGTCAATGTTGGCCCTATGCCTGCTATTTACCTTTTTAGCTAGCATAGATTCTTCTCTGGCCTTTTTATCCATAGTCACAGTAATACCTATGGTTATAATAGGCATGGAAGCTAACCTTGTGTTTTCACTTTCGGCAGGTCTGCTCTCAACTGCCCTAGCCTTTGGGGTTGGTGGTCTACAATTTGCCATGGCATCTGGTCTTATGTATATACTACCAAGTCTACTATCTGGCATATTTATAGCCAACGAAAGCCTTGTCAGTATAGATGGATCAAGATTTAAAATAAGATTGCAAAAAGGTGACGATACTTATAAATTTGCATCATTTAAGACTTTCCTAGTATCAGTAGTCTTCTTTGCAGTTGGTATGCTTGCCTATACAGTCATACTCAAATACTATAGGGGAATTGACCTAGTCAAAGACCTGCAGGCAGATATAAATATCGTTCTTGACCTCTACAAAAAGAACTTGACTACGGAGGAATATAATACTATCAAGAATGCTGGTTTTGTTGATTTTATGTCTGCTTCCAGTAGCCTATACCTATTAATTACCTATATCAAGTCTATTATACTGGCATTGATAGCCTACTACCTATGCCTGCCTATATCTAGACTTCTATATAAGGAAAAAATAAATCATATCAAATTTGACAATATTTTCCTACCTGGCAGGCCAGTCCTAGTACTTTTTGTGACTATAGTCAGCCTTTATATTATAGGTTTGGCTCTACCAAGTATCGATGTGATGAGCGTGATAAACAACTTTATCTTGATTATGAACCTACTATTCTTCCTAGAGGGTCTATCATTGATAGTCTTTTTGATCAAGAACTGGAGGCATATCAAGAAAGAAGTAAATATGCTGCTTGTCTTTGTAATAGTGATATTTATGGGTATCCTACCTGGTATATCAATCCTGGGTATGCTAGATAATATGCTTAATTACAGACAGAGATGGTATTCTAATTGGGAAGGTAGGGGTGATAATAATGAACAATAAAAGCAAAAGATTAGACTTATTCTCCTATTTGGCTTACCTATACTTTATAGTACTATTCCTCATGTCATCCTACATAGCCTACAAAAACTTGGCCTTGGGAATAACTTGTTTTTTAATTTTAGCTACACTAGTTTTGATATATCTCGACAAGAAAAAGAGAGATGTCAAGAAGTGGCGTGATAGGGTTCAAAGGGCTTCATTTAACTTTAGTAATTTGACTAAGAAATCTTTACTAAACCTACCTATCCCCCTGTGTATATTAGAAATGAACGGTACCATATCTTGGGCAAACAAGTATTTTGACCAGATGATAGGCCTTGAAGAGGGTTCTACATCCATAGGTGATAATTTAGAGGATATCGTCGGAGAGATAACTCTTAGGAAGGTCTTGGATGAATCAAAGGTAATGGAAGATGAATTCATCTACAAGGATAGGACCTATACTCTTAGGTATTGTTTTACCAAAACAGATGAAAAGAACCAATCAGGTCCTGAATTCAGGATAATCATGTACTGGCTAGACCATACAGATCTCGACCAGTTGAGGACAGACCTTGATAATAATAAACCTGCCCTAATGATTATAGAAATAGATGGATATGAAGATGTAATAAAGAGTACACCTGAAGAAAATCAATCCCTAATCAGGGTTGATATTGAAAAAATCATATCAAATCTTGAAAGCGAGACTCAGGGACAAATAGAAAAGCTGGACAATGACAAATATGTACTATTCACTAGCAAGAAATCAATTAAAGAATTGGAAAAAAATAAATTCCCACTATTAGACAAGGCTAGGGAAATAGATAGGGGCAACAACCTACCTGTCAGCCTTAGTATAGGTGTGGGGTATGACGGAGAAACTATAGAAGAAACCGGTAAATTTGCCTCTGGAGCCATAGATATGGTCCTAGGTAGGGGTGGAGACCAGGTTGCTATAAAGAATACAGAAGGCTACCACTTCTTCGGTGGTAAGTCAAAGGGATTTGAGCGAAAGACAAAGGTTAAATCTAGATTAATAGGTCATGCCTTTAGGGAAATCATCAGTCAAAGTGATCACATCCTAATAATGGGCCACCTTTATCCAGATATGGACGCTATGGGAGCTGCTGTAGGTGTATACGATATATGTAAATCCTATGGTAAAAATGCCCATATTGTCTTAGATAGTGTAAATGAAGCAGTAGAAATCTTTGTAAATAGGGTCAAGGAAGACAAGTACTTTGACGACGTATTTATAAGTCATGAAAGGGCTATAGATATGTGTAAGAAAAATACCCTAGTAGTTGTAGTTGATACGCATAGACCTAGTTATACAGAGTGTCAAAAGCTCCTAAGCCTATCAAATAGGGTAGTAGTTATAGACCACCATAGGAGGGGTGTTGAATATATCAACGAAACAATTCTCCTATTCCATGAGATCTACGTATCATCTACCTGCGAGATGGTCACTGAGCTAATCCAGTATACTGATTTTGACATCAATATACACAAGCTGACAGCAGAGGGCCTACTAGGTGGTATCTACCTTGATACCAAGAACTTCGAATTCAAGACAGGTGTCAGAACATTCGAAGCTGCCTCCTACCTGAGAAACCTTGGAGCAGAAACCCTATCTGTCAAGAAGTTCTTCAACTCATATGCAGAAGACTTCCTAGTCAAGGCAGAAATCATACAGAGAACAGAAATAGTAAAGGAAAGAATTTGTATTTCCTATGCTAAGGCTGAAATAGACAATATCAATATAATCATAGCCAAGGCCGCTGATGAACTTCTAAATATCAAAAATATCGAAGCCTCATTTGTACTTGGTATGAAGGGTGATACGGTCTTTATCAGTGCTAGATCCTTAGGAGATATCAATGTACATATCCTAATGGAAAAGATAGGTGGCGGTGGTCACATAGATATAGCTGGTGCCCAGCTCAAGGATGTGAGCCTGTCACAAGCCTATAATATGGTCAAAGACATAATAGAAGAATACTTAGAGGAGGAAGACGAATAGATGAAAGTTATTTTACTAAAAGATGTAAAGGGAACTGGTAAGAAGGGTGAAATCAAGGAAGTCAGTGATGGCTACGCTAGAAACTTCTTGCTAAAGAAGGGGGCTGCTGTAGAAGCTAGCCAAACAAATATGAAGGAGCTAAATGATAAGGCCAAGTCAAAAGAAAGAAAGGCCCTTATAGAATATGAAGAAGCTGTCCTACTAGGCAAGCAGATGGAAGATGTAAATATCGAAATCATGGCCAAATCAGGTGAGGGTGGAAGATTATTCGGTTCTATCACTTCAAAGGAAATAGCTGAACAGCTAAAGAAGCAGAAAAATATAGACATAGACAAGAGAAAGATCCTTATGGATGAGCCAATCAGGACTCTAGGATCAACATTTGTTGAAATAAAAATCCACCAGAAGGTCACTACTAAGATCAGGGTGGACGTAAAAGAAAAATAATAATATAGACAAAATCACACTAATTTGGCGAGGCTAGTCCTCGCTAAATTTAGATAGGTCGGATTATAAGGAGGATTATAAAAATGGCAGAATTAATGAAGACTCCACCCCACAATCTTGAATCAGAACAATGTGTAATAGGTTCTATAATCATGGAAAGTGAAACTATCATACCTGTTGCAGAGATACTAGACAGGGAAGACTTTTATATGGATGCCCACAAGGTAATCTATGAATCCATGATAGAACTGAGCAACGAAAGAAAGCCAATAGACATAGTTACCCTATCAAACAGGCTAAAGGAAAAAGGCTACTTGGACCAGGTGGGTGGTATAAACTACCTTACATCTACAACTAATATGATACCTACTACATCAAATGTTAAGGTATATGCCGAAATAGTCAAGAAAAACTCCATATTAAGAAAACTAATAAGTGCATCAAACGACATTATCAGTATGGGATACGAAGCCAGTGACAACCTTGACGATATCCTAAACAAGGCTGAAAAAAAGATTTTTGATATCTCGCAGGACCGTATGAGCGAAGACTTCAAGCCTATCAGCGAAGTTTTGACCATCGTTACAGCCATGATAGAAGACGTCTACAGCAAGGGCTCAGACCTAACTGGACTTGATACAGGCTTTATAGACCTCAACAAAAAACTAGGTGGATTTCACAAGAGCGACCTAATCCTAATTGCAGCAAGACCTGGTATGGGTAAGACTGCCTTTGCCCTAAACCTAGTAGCCAATGCAGCCATCAGGTCCAAGGCTAGCGTGGCTGTATTCAGTCTGGAAATGTCAAAAGAACAGTTGGTCCAGAGACTAGTATCATCCCAATCTAATGTTGCTCTAGACAGCATCAGCAAGGGTAAGATAGCTGATGATGAATGGAAAAAGCTGACAGATGCCATGACAGTCCTATCATCATCAAAGATATACATAGATGATACACCCGGAATCAAGGTATCAGAAATCAGATCCAAATGCAGGAAGCTAAAATTGGAAAAGGGACTAGACATGATCATGATAGACTACCTCCAGCTAATGGAAGCAGATGGACGCGCTGAAAGTAGACAGCAAGAAGTATCCAAGATATCTAGGTCATTAAAGATATTAGCCAAGGAGATGAACTGCCCTGTCATAGCCTTATCACAGCTATCAAGAAATACAGAAAGTGGCAAGGACCACACTCCTAAGCTATCAGACCTGAGAGACTCTGGAGCCATAGAGCAGGATGCTGACATAGTAATGTTCATATACAGGGATGAATACTATACAAAGATGGAAACTAAGAAAAAAGACCTGGCAGAAATAATCATAGCCAAAAACAGACACGGTGAGCTTAGCAACATAGAATTGGTATGGATAGGAAAGATACAGAAGTTCTCCAACAAACTAAAAGCTATCAAGTAAAACACTACATATAGATTTTTCGAAAAAATAATATATTCAGATATTGAATATATTATTTTTTTATGCACTTTTATAGATACTAATGGGTATATATTATGAACAAGGTTAATAATATAGAACCAAAAATATATAAAAAGTAGACTTATTCACAGAAAATATGTTCTTTTCAACAGATTTCTGTGGATAAGTCTTGGTTTGTGTGTTAATAGCTTGATTTTATAGTATTTTTTACTCTCATAAATCCACAAGGTTATTAACATTTTCTGTGGATAAACTCTATAAAAGTTTTGGATAACTTTTATCTAAATCTGAGATCATTTCCATAAAAATCATAGATATGAAAATTTCCGACTATTCTGGAAAGAGTTCTATCAGTATAAAGCTTACCTATCTGTGCTATATCTAGATTTGTAGAAATGATTACTTTTTTTCTAGAATTGAGCCTAGAATTTAATATGTTAAATAACTCTGCACTCGTAAAGCTATTTATCATCTCTGTTCCTAGGTCATCTATAATCAACAAGTCACAAGTAAATAGATTCTTATAATTCTCCTCGTCACTATCTGTATAGTATTCAGTCTTGAACTTATATCTTTCTATTATATCCATAAGGTTGAAGGCAGTCTGGTAGATTACAGTGTAGCCCCTGTCCATTATCTGCTTGGCTATACAACTACACATAAAAGTCTTACCCTGGCCTGTTGACCCCCTAAAAAGTAGGTTATTGTCTGCCTTATTCGCTGCCTGTTTGTCAAAATTATTAACATAATCTTGGACACTATGGAAGATGTTTTTGATATTCTCCCTAGGACTGACCTCACATCCATCTTCTAGTTGGTCAGAAAACATACTAAAATCAAAGTTGTCAAAATTATCCTCATTAAGTATCTGTTTGAGGTTAGACATTTCATAGGAATCGTTAAGTATCTTTTGTTTTAGACACTTACACTGGTCGCCATCTTCTAAAAATCCAGTATCCTTACATATCTGACAGTCATATTCCATACTCATATAGGCTGGATCTATATTATTGGCCTGCATAATAGCCCGCTTATGCCTAATAAGGTCCTTCTGTCTAGCTTCAAGGACCTTGATCGCTTGTCCTGTAGGATCCACAAGTATAGACTTGGCCATCTCTATTCCCAACATTTGTATCTCTTTGTTGAGTTGGGCAAGCTGGGGATAAGTGGTATATATTTTATTTACCCTCTCTTCCAGTTGGGTTGCATGAAGGTCCCTCTTGTCTTGGTATTCCTTCATTATATTTCTCATCTTTTCACTATTCATACAATCACCTGTTCTTGTTTAATTCTCTTACCATATTGTTTATCTCGTCATCGCTATACTTGTCTGATATGCTCTGCGTAAAATTATGGAACTTGGTCCTAGTACTTGCCATAGGTTGGCTAGCCTTCTTTTTTGACTTCACCCCCTTAACTATCTTGGCCTTGGCAAAGTCTTCTTCAGCCTTTTTGAGGTCGGCTAGGGTCCTTATTCCCTTGCTATCCCATGCCCTAATTATAGAGTCAAAGTACTTTATATTTGGATTTGATGTATTTATAGATTTGGCACAGGCCTTCAAGACTAGGTCCATTGGCATGTGGTATTCATAAAACCACCTATCTATAGCTTCCTTTTCCCCTTCTGTTGCTGTCCTATTAAAGCCCAAGGCCCTAAATACAGCCTTGTAATTTTCTGCCTTTTCCTGCCTAAAATCATCCTGAATTTTCAAGTCATCTAGGCTAGTTATAGACTGGTCAAACCAAGACCTCAAAATTCCGATTACATAGTTTACAGACTTTATCTTGCCATGGTCTCTTATAGACCTCTCAAAGGCTTCTACAACCATTTTAGGTGACATATTATACTTCTTACTAGCATCTAATATATCTATCTTTTCATTTGGAGTCAAGATTCTAGATGCCAATTCTTCAATTCTATTATACATAGACACATACTCCAATGAAGAAGCATCTTCTATTGTAGAGTACATGCTGGTTTCTTGGTCATCTAACCCCTTGTCCCCTATGAGATTCTTTATATACTCCACCTTTATATCCAAAAACTCTACTGCCATACGGTCATCTAGAGTGTGAATCTTGATGGCACCCATATCTTCCCAAAACTGCCACGCCTCCATAACCTCTTTTTCAGGTATACCAAGTGTAGATGATATAATCTCATTTGTCAGATCTCCACCCCTTAAACCATTATAAAAATAGGCCTCTCTATAGGCTAGTAGGTATATCTTTACCTGGTTACCACTAGCTATAGGCATAAACATATCAAAAAATATACTGGGTATACTTATATCACTATAGGTTTCATCGTCAATTGTCTTAAAAAACATAGGCTTCACTCCTTTCCTTACTTGTGGTAGGGTTGGCCACTATTTATCCTGAAAGCCCTGTAGACCTGCTCCAAGAGTATGAGCCTCATCAGCTGGTGGGGGAAGGTCATCTTGGAAAATGACAGCTTCATATCCGCCCTTGTCAATACCATATCAGCTAGACCTAGAGATCCGCCTATAACTAGGTATATATGACTGACACCTGTCAGGCTCAACCTAGACATATGCTCAGCTAGGTCTTCTGATGACATAGACCTACCATCTATGGCTAGGGCTACTACATAGGCCCCGTCCTTTATCTTTGATAGAATAGCTATTCCCTCTCTATCCTTGACCATGGTCATCTCTTTGTCACTCAAATTTTCCGGAGCCTTCTCATCATTCACTTCTATTATTTCCAGCTTGCAGTACTTAGACAACCTCTTAGAGAACTCTTCTATACCAAGCTTTATGTATTTTTCCTTTATCTTTCCAACAGATACAATACTAATCTTTATCATATTTACCCTCATATCCCATAATTTGTTAGCCATGACCTAGCCACCGTGGTCAGTCTATATAAGCTTGTCAAAGTTAACTGACCTCAATCCAAATTATTAATTCTACTTGTTGACCTGATATACTCTTGATATATCATCTCTCATCAATACTTCCAACTGGACATCCTTGCCTATCTTCATTTTATTTTCTGTTAATATATAATTAGATGTTTCGTATGCCAGGGCTGGAAAATTATTTTCCCTACTCAAGTGGGCCAGTAATATATCTTCAGTACCATTCTTTATCAGGTCTACAGCAAATTTGGCCGCATCTTCATTTGATAGGTGACCAGTATTTGACATGACCCTCTTCTTAAGCCTATATGTATAAGACCCCATCAGTAACATCTCCTTGTCGTAGTTTGACTCTAATACTACTAGCTTGGACCCCAATATATTTGCCCTGATTTCGTCTGATATATGACCTGTATCCGTTGCTATAGACAGTTTTTCATCCTTCTCATTAAATAGACTAAATCCCACAGGATCAGCCGCATCATGGTTTATAGAGAAGGGTTTGATACATATATCACCAAGATCATAGGCCTTGTCATTATCAAAGATCATGACATTAGACTCCTTTACCTTACCTATCTTGGATTCAAGGGCCATCCAAGTTTTGTAATTCATATACATGGGTAGGTCGTACTTCCTAGATAGGACACCCAATCCCTTTATATGGTCAGAGTGCTCATGAGTTATAAAAATTCCCCTCAACTTGCTTATATCTACATCTATATCTTCAAGCCCCTTGGAAATCCTCTTACCACTCAGGCCTGCATCTATTAAAATATTTGTATCCTTGTAGCCTACATAGTGGCAATTTCCACTACTACCGCTACCGATAGAACAATATTTGAGCATAAAAACCCCCTTTTCTTTCTTAACTAATTCATATATACCATTATAAAGCAAAAGACTAATTTTATCCACAGAACATTTAAGGTAAAAAGTCTTATTACAAAAAAAACACCTTGTATCATGACTTAAACTAGCAGACTTTTACCTGTCCTATCATATATAGGCTAAATGGAGTAGGGAGGACTTTCACTAGAGACTGACGGCATGCCCGTCATACCTAAAGAAAGGGCTAGAGAACAATCCCTAGCCCTTTCATATTTTGTTTTTATTAGTCCATTACTGAGAAATCTTCTTTTGTAACACCGCAATCTGGACATTCCCAATCATCTGGAATATCTTCAAATGCAGTTCCTGGAGCGATACCTGAATCTGGATCACCTATTTCTGGATCATAAACATAGCCACATACATCACATACATACTTCTTCATCTTAAAAGTCCTCCTAATTATTTGATTTATTAATTTATTTTTTATTGTTTGATGTTAGTATTATACCCACCAAGCAATATAAATAACAGTTTCTAGGTAAAAAATCAATCATTTTCCATATTTTTTATACAATCCGGACAAACACCTACAAACTCTAGATTATGTCCAGTTATTTCATAGCCAGTTTTAGCTGCTATATCATCTTTCATATCTTCAACAGGACACATCTCTATATATGTCGATTGACCACATACCTTACATGTCAAAATATGATGATGCAAATCCTTACAAAGTTCATATATATTATTACCATCTAGTAATATTTGCCTTGTCAGAATCTTGGCATCAACCAAGGCTCCTAGGGCCCTATATACTGTTGATAGGTTGATATTTACATTCTTCCTAACCTCATGGTATATATCTTCAGCTGTCATTGGCTTTTCTGAATGCCTTAGGCAGTTTATTAACTCCATCCTCTTCTTAGTAGTCTTCAGATTTGCAGCCTTCAACAAGGCATAATTTTCTTTTCTATGATTATCCTTAGAACAAGAACAAGTATTAGTCATAGAAGCCTCCTTTCATATATTGCATTTACTTAATTATATCACATTAATCACATAAATACCTGCTTTCTATACCCAAATTAAAAATATATATGACATAAGTTCTGTATATATATATAAATGCAAAAAAATCGCAATTGATTATTGACAAATCTCTCCTAAAAGAATATACTCTAAATAGAATTATGAAAATGCCAAGCTTTTGCATTTAATTTTAAGTTTAAATACGTTCAAATCGTTATAAGGAGGATTTTATGAAAAAAATAGGACTTAAATTATCTGCAGTCCTACTAGCTACATCTTTTGCCCTAGCAGGCTGTACAGGTGGCAAGACTGCAAATTCAACAGAAAAGAAGGACGGAGAAAAACTAAAGATCTATACTAGTTTCTACCCAATGTATGACTTTGCCAAGAAAATAGGTGGAGACAAGGTTGAGGTAACTAACCTAGTACCTGCTGGTACAGAACCACATGACTGGGAACCATCTGCCAAGGATCTAGCCAAGATATCAGAGGCAGACCTACTAGTATACAGTGGTGCTGGTATGGAATCTTGGATAGAAAAGTTAGACGAAACTACAAAGGATAGTAAGTTAGTCAAGGTAGAAGCTTCACATGGAGTAGACCTAATTAAGTCTGAGCACCATCACGATCATGAAGATGCTCACGATCATGAAGATGCTCACGATCATGAAGATGCTCATGAGCATGAAGACGAACACAAGGACGAAGATAAGGATGCCAAGGAAGAAAATCATGAGCACGATCACGAAGACGCTCACGAACACCACCATCACGGTGCCTATGACCCACATGTATGGTTAGCTCCTCAGAATGCCAAGATAGAAATGAAGAATATCAAGGATGCCCTAGTAAAGGCAGATGCAGCCAACAAGGACTACTATGAAAAGAACTTTGAAACATATTCAAAGAAGATAGACGAACTAGACAACAAGTTCTTAACTAGCCTAAAAAACACAAAGAGCAAGAATATAGTTGTATCACACGAAGCCTTTGCTTACCTATGCAAGGCCTATGGTATCAAGCAGATCGGTATAGAAGGCCTATCACCAGACTCTGAACCAGATGCAGCTAGAATGGCTGAAGTGACAAAGTTCGCCAAGGAAAATAATGTAAAGTATATCTTCTTTGAAGAACTAGTTAGCCCTAAGGTATCTGAAACTATAGCCAAGGAAGTGGGTGCAAAGACAGCAGTCCTTAATCCACTTGAAGGTCTATCTGAAGACCAGCTAAAGGCTGGAGAAGACTACTTCTCAATTATGGAATCTAACCTAAAAGTATTGTTAGAAGCATTGAATGCTTAATCAAATTACTGTATAATTATATATGAAAACATATGAGAGGCGTTATTTTTAATAATGCCTCTTTAATTTAAAAATTTTTTAGTCTTCCTTAAAGGTTGACTGATATAAAATTATAAAGGACAGGTTGAAAATAAAGTATCAACCTAGATAAGGTGGGAATCGTGGATAAAATTATAGAAATAAAGGATATGTCCTTCAAATACGACAAGGACTACATACTAACAAGTATCAACCTAGATGTAAATAGAGGAGACTTTGTTGGTATAATAGGAGCAAATGGTACGGGTAAGTCTACCCTGCTAAAATTAATATTGGGCCAGCTAAAGCCAAACATAGGCACTATTAGCGTCTATGGCAATCCAGCTTGGTCCAACAATAGAACAGGAAAAATTGGCTACGTAGCTCAAGTTGGTCTGTCAAGGGGAATGGACTTTCCTGCAACAGTCGGCGAAATAGTCATGCTAAACATGTACAAAGACATAGGTCTCTTCAAGTTTCCTAAAAAAGAGCATAGGAAGGCGGTAAAAAAGGCTCTTGACACAGTCGGTATGCTAGACTATATAGACAGGAGATTTTCAGATCTTTCTGGCGGCCAACAGCAGAGGGTAATAATAGCCAAGGCCATAGTAAACAAGCCGGAGGTCTTGATACTCGATGAACCTACAACTGGTATAGACCACAAGTCTGAGGAAATACTATACCAATTACTAGACAAACTAAATCAGGAAGATAATATCACTATCTTGATGATCTCCCACGACCTAAGAAAGATAAAAGAGCACTCCAACAAGCTAATTGAACTGGAATGCTTTGAAAAGGAGGTCAACTGATGTTTGAAATGTTTGAATTTGAATTTATGAGGAGGGCCTTTTTGGTCGGTCTACTCCTAGCAACCATAATACCATGCATAGGAACAATCATCGTCCTAAAAAGGCTATCTATGATGGGGGATGCCTTGTCTCATACATCCCTAGCCGGTGTAGCAGCAGGGCTCTTGATAGGGGCCAACCCTATAGTGGGGGCCATTATAGTTACAGTTGTAGCTGGCTTTGGTATAGATTTTATCAGGAAGAAATTCCCCAAGTATTCAGAAATATCAATAGCCATCACCATGTCGGCAGGTATAGGTCTGGCCGGTGTCTTATCTGGCTTTACAGATAGTTCGACAGGATTTAGTAGCTTCCTCTTCGGTAGTATAGTGGCAATTACAGACTTTGAGCTTTATCTAGTTGTCATCCTGTCCATCTTGGTCATGCTCGCCTTTATCCTCCTATACAAGGAGCTGATGTATATAGCCTTTGATGAAGATGGAGCTAGATTGGTAGGTATACCAGTCAAAACTGTCAACTTTATATTTACAATACTGACAGCCCTAACCGTATCTATCGCTTCTAGGACCGTCGGTACCCTGATAGTATCCTCAATAATGGTAATACCCGTAGCTTGTGCCATGAGGTTTGCATCAAGCTACAAGATGACAGTAATCCTATCAATCTTGTTTGCCCTAGTATTTACAGCAATAGGCTTGACCCTGTCATTCTATGTTGGTCTCAAACCAGGAGGAACTATAGTCCTATCCGGAGTCCTTACCCTTATACTACTAATGATATTTAAAAAAGATTAATAAAATATAAAAAGAAGGTCATACCCCAAGTATTTAAAAATATGGTTCTGACCTTCTTTTTATCAAATTTTTAAGTTAACTTTTTTACTTGGCTTTTTCTAGCTTGATACAGTAGCAAACATAGCTAATATTCACTGTCGCCATTATAGCTAATAGGGTAAATACCAAACCTAGGTTGATATCCATAATTACAGATAGGAATAGGAGACCTATTGTTAGGCCGAAAATCAACTTAGATGTTGTTTCATAGGCCTTAAAGCCTGCCTCGTGCATAATAGACTTTTCTCTCTCATCAAAGCTGGCAATCAAATCCTTCTTAAAGCTCATATCATATACATCCCCACGTTTTTCAGGGTAGGCTTTTTTCATATCTTCAACCATTCTATTCTGTAATACTGTAGAAACTATTACAACAAGGAAAAGAATAATAAGTGTTGCCAAAGTCTGCCACCTGTGTGGATTTAATAAGATTACTTTTGCTGCTGGTATCAAAAGTATAAGGCTCGTCATCATAGCAAGGCCAGTTGCACCCATAGCCATTGACATAATATCTTCGTCATATACTTCATCCTCTCTGGCTACAGATTTTATAAATCTCTTTCTACCTATGCCCGCTAATACAAGAGTTATAACAAAAATACTTAAATTGGTGATGGCATATATCTCAAAAGCATATGTCTCTATGAACTTACCTATATTAAGTATACTATTGTGTATAAGGTCAACATTACCACTAGTTACAAATCCGATTATACCACCTATAACAGCTCCAACACACATATATATTATTATCCATACAAAACTCTTTTTCTTTTTTTCTTTGCTTCTTTTAGTCATTTTCTTCATCCTCCTCATATATAAATATATCCTCAACACTTACATCGAATAATTTTGCCAACTTTAGGCATAGGGTAATTGATGGGTTGTAGTCACCCCTCTCAATTAAACTAATAGTCTGTCTTGACACATCAACTAATTTACTCAATTCTTGTTGATTAATCCCCTTCTGAGCCCTATATTCTTTCAACTTGTTCAATAGTGGCATGACCCTCCTCCTTTTCTAATAACTTGCTTGTAATCAATAGCCTGCAAAATATGTTCATCATATAGTTAATCTTTGTTTTTTAATATTTGACAAATATTTTTGTCATTATTATAGGGTATGACAAGTATACTTGTCAATACTTTTTGACAACTTTTTTTGTCATTTTTTAAAACCCAGTAAATCAATTTTACACGCAAAAAAAAACCACTGGAAATCCAGTGGTTTATGTTATGTTTACTCTATAGATTTTTTACTATTACTCAACTGTATATGGTAAAAGTGCTACGTTTCTAGCAAGCTTAATTGCCTTTGTAAGCTCTCTCTGGTGCTTAGCGCAAGTACCAGTGATTCTTCTTGGAAGAATTTTACCTCTTTCAGTAACGTACTTTTCTAACTTCTGTACGTTCTTGTAATCTATCTTAGTGTTTTTGTCAGCGCAGAACTGACAAACTCTTTTCTTCTTACGTCTTTTCTTGTTTATCATGACTTTCACCTCTCCTCTTATTAAAATGGAACGTCGTCGTCATCAACAGCAGAGAACTCAGAAGGACTTACTACTCCACTTGGTTCAAACTTAGGAGCATCGTATTGTCCTCCAGCGTTTGACATATTTTTGTTCATAGCAGAACTCTTGCTTTCCAGTGCCTGTATATTACGACCAGCGACCTTTGTGAAGCTTCTCTTTTCTCCATTAGATGTTTCATACCTATCAACTCTGATAGAACCCTGAACACCTACTAATCTTCCTTTTGTTACATAGTTAGCACAGAATTCAGCAGGCTTACCCATAAGCTCTACAGGTATAAAATCTGTAGTGGTAGAACCATCCCTATTCTTGTAATCCCTATCAATAGCCAATGTAAATGTGGCTACTGGTGTGCCAGATCCCGGAATATATCTCAACTCTGGATCTCTAGTTAATCTTCCAACTAAAACAACATTATTCATATTAACACCACCTATTAGTTTTCATCTTGTGCAACTATGACATGTCTTATAACGTCTTCGCTTATCTTTAATCTTCTGTCTAATTCCTTTGGAAATTCAACATCAGCCTTGAAGTTTACTAGTGTGTAAACACCCTCTCTAAACTTCTGGATTGGATAAGCTAACTTTCTACTTCCCCAAATATCAACTTCGCCAACTTCGCCATTAGTTTCAGTTATGATATCCTTGATTGAGTTTAGTACAGCCTCTCTTGCTTCGTCATCAAGTGTTGGCTTTACAATATAAAGTAATTCATAAGCTTTCATTCTTTTCACCTCCCTTTGGACTATACGGCTCCGAGAACTATCGGAGCAGAGACGAGAATGCTTAAATTCTCATACCAAATTATTTTACAACATTTATAGACATTAGTCAATAGTTTTACACTATTTAGTTATATATAGACCTTTTTATTTTTTGGAATAAATTTATTTACCATCTTAAAAGCGCTTATCCATTTGATCATGTAGAGGTTGTCATGATTCTACCATAATATAGGCATTTATCACCATAAAAATAAGCCTTTTGTAAAAATAAATATATTTTAAAAAACAGCACCGAATATATATCCAGTGCTGTTTAATATCATAAATTAAATTTTGTTACTTTTTATATTATAGAGATGATATAGCTTCGTGAAGAGCCTTACCTAATCTCTTTATACCTTCAACAATCTTGTCTTCAGGCATGCAAGAGTAATTCAATCTGAAGTGGTTAGCATTTCCACCGTTTGGATAGAATGGTTCACCTGGAACGTAAGCAACGTTATTTGGAAGAACTACGTCCTTCATTAACTGAGCTGCATCTATACCTTCTGGAAGAGTTACCCATGTGAATAGACCACCGTCAGTTCTAGTGAATGTAACACCTTCTGGGAAGTATTCATCCATAGCGTCTAACATAATAGTTCTCCTCTTACCGTAAACAGCCTTAATCTTTTCAACGTGAGCGTCTAGGTCGAACATTTCTATAAACTTAGCCATTTCCATCTGAGAAATAGTAGAAGCCTGTAAGTCAGATGACTGCTTAGAAATGTTGAACTTCTGAAGTATTTCTGGAGAAGCAGAAACCCAACCAAGTCTGAATCCTGGAGCAAATATCTTTGAGAATGTACCAAAGAATAATACCAATCCCTTTGTATCATAAGACTTCAATGATGGGAATATTTCTCCTTCGAATCTTAGTTCACCATATGGGTTATCTTCAGCTACTGGAATTTCATACTTGTTGATGATTTCCATAAACTGCTTTCTTCTTTCTATTGGCCAAGTTCTACCAGATGGGTTCTGGAAGTCTGGTATAACGTAGATAAACTTAACATCTGGATTTTCAGAAAGAGCCTTTTCTAATTCAGACATTATCATACCATCACCATCAGTTGGTATTTCTATAAACTGAGGACCATAAGCCTTAAACGCATTAAGAGCACCTAGGTAAGATGGACTTTCAACGATTATCTTGTCACCTTCATCAAGGAATACTCTACCCATGAAGTCCAAGCACTGCTGAGAACCGTTAGTTACAAGTATACTATCAGCTGTAACGTTAGTGTGAAGCTTTCTGTTCATTCTTTCAGCTATAGCCTCTCTTAGTGGTGGGTAACCATCTGTTGCAGAGTACTGCATTGCTGCCTGACCCTGTTCATCTAGAACTGCTAAAGCAACTTTCTTCATTTCTTCAACTGGGAATAGCTCTGGAGCTGGTAATCCACCTGCGAATGAAATAACTTCTGGGTTAGAAGCTAATTTAAGGATTTCACGTATTGCTGATCCTTCTGCATTTTCTAGTCTTTTTGCAAATTTTACTGCCATTTTAAAAAGCACCTCCATTTAAATAAAAACAAAATATATTTTAATCCACAAACTGTGTTTGAATTAATTTGTGAATTACAAACTAATTACTAAAGAAGCCACATAAACTATCTTCGCTATAGGAACTTCTTTATCCTTCTTTCTGCTGTCTCCCTATCCAACATAATAATCCTCCCACAACTATTACACTTGAATTTGACATCTGCACCAGTTCTTGTAACTGTAAATTCCTTACAACCACAAGCATGTTGTTTTTTTAATTCAACAAGACTGCCAACCTTAATATCTAGTGGCATAACTAGTCCTCCTTACTATTATATTAGCATGAGCCAGAGATTTTGTCACCAGTATTCAAAACGTTTTCTAGGCATATAAAAGAGCAACCAAACGTTTGCTTAGAATATAAACAACAAAACTCAAACTGTACAGGTATAGTCTTCTTACATACCTATAGGTATATAATATCATAATATTTCCATTATTTGAACATTAAATCTAAAATATTCTATAGTTTTTTTGTATAAATTTTATACTGGTCGAGTAATATGGTATAATATAAGTGTAGGAATCTGATGTATACTTATATCTGGCATATTCAAGTCAAAAATAAACCTAGAAAAATTTTTATTTTTATAAGCTGCATATTTTTATATTTGTTGAAATTTTACCAGATCATGTATGAATTTAGAGGGAGGAATAAATAATGAAAATAAATAAAAAGATAAGAATGATAATTTTATCAACTGCTCTAGTATTTGGTTCTGTATTGCTAACTGCATGCCAGGATAATCAAAAGACTACTAATGACAAGGACCAGACTCAAACAAGTGAAAATCAGACAAATGCTGAGGAAACTATAGACACTAGTAGTCAGAATACCAAGGACGAAGAAAAAAAGGATCAAACTGAAAAAAATAAGAAACCTATGAGTGATGTCAAAAAAATTGACAAGAAGAACAATAAAAATACTAAAAACGTAAAGCAAGCTAAGATAGTCTATTACACATTTGATATCAACACTGAAAAATTGACAGAAAATACCAAGCAGGTGGACGAGGTCAGTGTTGGAAATATAGTCAAGGCCATGGTAGAGAAAAAGATGCTACAGGCTGGAACAGAGGTAAAAACTGCCAAGGTTACAGAAATAAATGGAGTTAAAACTCTTGTAGTAGATATGAATGACAAGTTTGTAAACTTTGATCAAGGAGCAACATCAGAATCCCTAACACTAAGGTGTTTCGCCAACAGCCTAGTAAAGACATTCAAGGTCGAACAGGTAAAATTAAGTGTAGACGGACAGAATTATTCAGGTGGACACATAGCTCTAAAGGATGGCGAATACCTAAAATACAAGTAGATATGTAAGGGGGAGTAGACTCTGCTCCCTTTTAAAATTAGAAAGGAATAAATACTATGAAATATGATGAACAAATATACAGACCACCAAAGGAATACAAGTCACTCCTACTACAGGTGACTAGTGGCTGTACCCACAACAAGTGCAAGTTTTGTGGTATGTACAGGTATACAAACTTCAAAATGGAGAGTCTTAAGCAAATCGAATCTGACGTGATAGAAGCCAGTCAACACCCCTTCTATAGGTCTACTAAGAGGGTATTTTTATTAAATGGTAATCCATTTGTCCTAAAGACAGAAAGACTCTTAAAGATAGCTGAAATAATCCATAGACACCTTAAAAATGTGGAGGTAATCACCACATATGCAGCTGTAAAGGACATTGAAAGCAAGACGGATGATGAGCTTAGACAGTTAAAGGAAGCTGGCATCAATGACCTCTATATCGGTGTGGAAAGTGGCAACCAGGATGCCCTAGAATTTATCAACAAGGGCAATACTGTCGATGAGGCTATCAGGGAAATGAAGAGACTGGACAAGTTTGACTATAACTACTATGCCATGATCCTGACAGGTCTAATGGGAAGAGGCATAGACAAGGCCATAGAAAATGGTAGAAAAACAGGCAAGATGCTCAGTCAAGTCAATGCCAGGGGGGTATTCCCTATGTCTGTAACCCTAGTGCCTGGTACTGAACTATGGGAGCTATATAGAAATGGTGAGTATGAAGAGGCCAGTGAGTATGATAGGCTGGTAGAGCTTAGGGAGATTATAGACAATCTCTTGCCGGAAAAGACCGCTCTGATATCTTCTGCTCATAACTCTAATACCATGTATATAAAGGGTATAGTGCCACCTGATAGGGAAAAATTACTGAAACAGATAGATAAGATTTTAGAAGAAGCATCACCAGAAGAAATGCAGGAGTGGATTGATAGAAGGAGTATTCTTTTGTAGTTTTGATTTTTGATATTGAATTGAACACTAAAATACCCTTATTCTTAACTAGACTTAGAATTTGCAATTTCATAAGCTTGACTCGTAAAAATCCCAATGTACTTAGTACTCGGAATTTTTTCCTTCGTCTTCGCTTTGATATTGCTTAATTCTAGTCCTATTCTTATCAATAAGGGTTATTTTGTGTTTTATTTTTAAATAGGCCTTTTTATCCTGTATTGTCCACAAAATCATCGGCTACTCCCGGCCTTTTTATGGTCTTTGCTGAGGATAATTTTATGTCCAATATATCCAAACAGAATTCCTAAGATGGCTCCTGCCAAGACGTCACTAGGGTAGTGTACATAGAGGTAGAGCCTTGAAAATCCTATTAGTATGGCGAGTATCAGGGCTGGTAAAAACAACTTGTTCTTCCTGAAAAATAATACTCCTACTGCTGTAAATGATATAGATGTATGGCCTGATGGAAAACTAAAGTCAATGGGCCTATTTATCAAAAGTTCTATTGATGTATTTATATGACAAGGCCTAATCCTTCCAACCATTGGTTTTAGGAGGATATTACAGACTATTACGTTCATTGCCAGGGATATAATCATTGCAAAACCAATCTTCCTTGTTTTTTTAGATAGGAGTAGGCATATGGATAGGATTATCCATATTATACCTAGGTTGGCTAATTTTGTTATTGGAGGCATTATATAGTCCATAAATCCGTTTCTCATATTAGCCTGTATAAAATCTAAAATTATAATATCTAAATTCATTTATTCACTGCACCTCTCTGGGTAAAATCTATAAACATTGGACATACCGAATTTATCCTATTATTCTTGTTCATATTAACCCCCTCAAACATAATACAAATTATAAGTAAAGCATCTTATAGCTAATCTACTAATCTACTAATCTACTAATCTACTAATCTACTAATTATTGTATCATCCATGTTCATCAAGCCTAATATATATCAATATCTCAAAAGCTGGTCCAAGACCCTCTTCCTATCCTCGATAAACATTTTTGTAATAATATAAGACTCTGTATCCTCATAATCACACTTATTTATTCCATTCTCATCAAACAGAAGTATTTCAGCCCCAGGCAAACCCAAAATAATAGGCGAGTGGGTGACAATTATAAACTGAGACCCCGCCTCTACACACATCTGTATCTCCAATAAAAGACTCAACTGTCTCTGTGGTGATAGGGCTGCTTCAGGCTCGTCCAAAATATACAAACCATTGGGCTTGAACTGCTTTTGTGCTAGGTTGAAAAATCCCTGACCATGTGATTTTTCATGATACTTCTCTGATGGGTGGGCACTATCGGAATAATCCATTTCCTTACTAGCCACGTTGTAAAAAGATTCTGCCCTCAAAAAGTATCCCCAACCAGCCCTGTTAAGCCCCTTAGACATACGTATGGCATCGTAAAGTTCAGAGTGAGAGTCATAGGTGGAAAAATAATAATTCTTAGTTCCACCTTCAGGATTAAATCCCCAACTAATGGCTATGGCCTCAAGCAGGGTAGACTTACCACTGCCATTTTCACCAACAAAAAATGTAACTGGACTCTCGAAGTCAAGCCTATCAAAGCCCTTCAGGGCTGGTATTTGACGAACATAACTATCCTGGTCTAGCATGGACCAGTCAATCTTAATAGACTTTATAAAGTTTTCCATACCACTTTCCCCACTAAAATATATGCAAACTATATCAAAGAGTCATTTTCCATCACAAAAGGCTTGGATGTAGGCTGGTCAAATTCCACATCATACTTTTCCATTAAATATCTCTTCAACTGACCCTTATCTTTGAACTTATTAAACCTGTATGGCTCCTGAAAGGCAACCTTCTCTACAAAATAAATTCCATCTTCGGACTTGAGCATTATGCCTACATGACCTATAAATAACTTGTCATCGCCCTTTTCTATCTGGCTGTGAAATACCACAGACACTAGGCTTGCCTTGTCATTTTTGGCAAATTTAATCCCTCTAGCATCCCATTCCTTTTTTAATATTTGATAGTGCTTTTTTATATCCTTGGTCTCAACAGTCTTTACTCCGCTAAATATCTTCTTAAAGCTATTAAGTTCCTTGTCAGTCTTGGCGGCTGAATTATCGTCACCCAAAGACAGTAAGTCGATAGCTATATCATCCGTATTATCAATAACCTTGTCTCCATCTACTTTAATATAGTCACCGAAAATTCCATATGATGTTATTCTACAATTATAACCCTCAAAGTCACCATTTTTCTTCTTCCATTGGTCCTGCATTTGGTAGGGATCATATTTAACATCTTTAACACCAGCACTCTCAAGTCCATTTGACAAGGACTTCTTATCGACACTAGAATTAAACTGGTCTAAATGATTAAAAAACACATCTTGCCTAGACCTTGATATGCCAGCCTGGTCAAACAACTTGACAAGCAGGTCTCTGCTGGCCTTATCACTTATATTTGTATAAGTGACCTTAAATTCACTGCTAGCACCATCCTTTTCAACCGAACCAGACTTACTGCTAGATAATGACTGGTCCTTATTACTGATACCCTCATTATTTTTTTTATTTATACTGCATCCCGTCACCATAAATAGGCAGACTGACAGTATACACATCTTCTTTAATCTCTTATACATAAATTTTCTCCCTCTATTTTAAATTAATGTTTTTCCATTCCTATACTCTTTATACTTATTTATTACTATGCTAATATATAAAGCTTAATAAAATCATATAAATTGAGCCATATATACAGGCAAATAAAGTGTTGACTCCTTAAAATCCAAGTCTTTTGTATGAAGCACTATTTTTTCTCCAACCCTAGAACTATACTTATCACAAAAGTCATCAAGAGATTTATGTTTCCTATAATTTGATGACTTAACCTCCATTGGAGTTATTTTGCTACCCTTAGAAATAATAAAATCAATTTCATAATTTCTCTTTTTTACCCTGTCATAGTAAGTATGATAGTAAAGCTTATAGCCCTTGCTTGCCAGTATCTGGGCAACTACATTTTCATATATAATGCCCAAATTTGCAGGCAACTTATCACTTAATATTTTCCTATATATTTCATTTTCTGTAAAATCCTTATCCTTAAACATCAAGGTAACCAAAAGTCCCGTGTCAACACTATATAACCTAAAATGACTTAAATCATATGAACTAGAAAGACCTATATTGGGATCTTGTAAATTATATGAAGCCAGAACTGTCTTTGAAAAAATCAATTCTGTAAGCTCATTATCAACAGTAGATTTCCTATCATTTGGCAATACACTAGAAATTTGATATGACTTAGTATGCTTATTTAATTCATTTGGTATAGACTCGTATATAGCAGATATCTTTCCCTTGTCATCTATCTTATAAAAATCCTGCTCATAAAGATCTATAATATCCCTCTTAATCCTATCAACTTTCTCTAAATTATTGGATTCAAGATACTCCAATACAGACTGAGGCATTCCACCTACTAATATATATAAACGAAACTTTCTTAGTATTTCCCTATTTACCACCTGACCTAGAGATTTTCTTTCTTCAAAAAAAGACTTTAATATCTTCATTGTTCCCATATCACCTATAGCCCACAAGAATTCTTCAAAATCCATAGGGTACATCTGAATCCTTCTTTCCTCACTTGGGATTAAGATATCTTTTACATTTTTATTTATAGATATTAGAGATCCTGTTTCAATATAATCATATCTACCATCGGCAACCAGTAACTTTATTGCCTGCCTAGCCCTAGGATTAAACTGAACCTCATCAAAAACTATGAGAGATTTTCTTTCTTCTAATCCAACCCCATATAATAACTGCAATTGTAGGAAGAAATAATTTAAATCATTCATATTTAAAAATAAGTCCTGTACATCAGCTGATGCAAAGGCAAAATCTATTATTATATAGCTTTCATATTCATTTTTAGCAAACTCTTCAACTATTGTTGACTTTCCAATTCTCCTTGCCCCTTCTATAAGTAGAGCTGTTTTTCCATTTGATTCATTTTTCCAGTCCAATAATTTATCATATATTTTTCTTTTAAGCATTAACTCCTCCAAATCCGACTATAAAAAAGATCATATTTACCACAAATACGACAATACTATACTTGTATTTTACCACAAATACGACGATATTATAATCAATTTTTCTACCCCTTCGTGTCCACCTTTACTTTAGCATCAATTTTTTTTAATAAGTCAAAGAGACACTTATTAATGGATTAATGCTTACATTCCAAATAGAGCATAAGTATTCGTGTATCAACCATCTCCATATATTCAATTTTCCATCCATTTTCCTCAATAAAGCTAACATAACCATCCTTAGACCACTTATGCTCAAAACTAACCCCCAGCAAACTTAAAAAGCTAGTCCAAAGATTTGACTTGAGGCCACCGCTCATATTTACAAAATTAGGGGCTATCAAGATACCACCTGTCTTCAAAACCCTCCTGACCTCACTAAGGGCCTTGATTGGTTCCGGCATTATATGAAGGGCGTTGGCTATTATGACAATATCGTAACTAGCATCAGGGTAGGGAAGTAGACCTGCATCAGCAAATTCAAAACGTAAATTATCTGGATTTAATCCCCTACTAGCCACCTCTAGCATCCCTTTTGAATAGTCTGTAGCCACCATACTCTTTGTATAAGGAGATACATATCTAGCTAAACTACCAGTACCACAACCTATCTCCAAAACAATCTTATCCTTGACAGTATTAGAAATAAGTTCATACATATACTCATAAGCCCCTCTATCAGACCTCATAAATAAATTGTAAAAAGGCGCACACAAATCCCAAATTTTCTTGCCCATAAGGACCATTCACCTCCTATAGTATTCCCTCATCTCAATATCGACTGTATCAAGAGAAGAGAAATAAAAACTTTATAATAGTAATATTTATAATCAAATTATATCAAATACTCCTTATATTTCATATATACTATTTCAATTTACACGAAAAAATAGGGGCAATATATTTAGGATAGTTAAAGGAAATAGATATAAAAAGGTTCTATGTCAAATAACGTTGGTGATAATTTAAATCAATAAAATCTATTA
>NZ_JRNB01000121.1 GCF_000758885.1 Peptostreptococcus sp. MV1
GTCCGCAAAGAATTAGAAACTATGTAGACTTGTATAAAAATAGATTTGGATTTGAACCTAGGGATGTTCAAGGAAAATTATCAAAGCTAATATCTGATTTAGATGAACCAGGAATAGTCATACTAGAGGCTCCGATGGGAATAGGAAAAACAGAAGCATCACTGATTGCGGCTGAACAGCTGGCAGCATCAACAGGAAGAAGTGGCTTATTTTTCGGATTACCAACGCAAGCAACATCAGATGGGATTTTTCCTAGAATAGTTAGCTGGCTTAACAGTCTTAGTAATAACTCCGGTGATAAGGTACAAATTAGGTTGTCACATGGAAAGGCATGTTTAAATGATATTTTTAATAGTGTAGCTAGTGGAGTAGGTATAGACAGTGATGAAAATGTCAATGAGAATAATGTAATCGTGAATCAATGGTTTTCTGGTAGAAAAACTACTTCATTGGATGATTTTGTAGTGGGAACAGTGGACCAGTTTTTACTATTGTCATTAAAACAAAAGCACTTATTTTTGAGGCATTTGGGTTTTAGTAAAAAAGTTGTGATAATTGATGAAGTTCATGCCTATGATACATATATGAGCCAATATTTAAATCAGTCTGTCAAGTGGATGGGGGCTTATGGTGTACCGGTAGTATTATTGTCAGCGACACTCCCAGCAGATAAGAGAACAGAGTTAGTCCTTAGCTACTTAGAGGGAAGGTACAGTAAAAACACAAAAGAAATAAAAAATGAGTACATTAAAAAATTAAAAACGAAGGCATATCCCCTAATAACATACACTAATGGGAATAATTTATATATGGAAGATAAATTTGAAAAAATTGATGACAAGTATATAAAGATTTATTCTTTGGATGAAGATGACCTGATTGAAAGGCTAGAAGACTTATTGGATGACGGTGGAGTCGTAGGTATAATAGTCAATACTGTGAAAAGGGGACAGGAATTTGCAGAAAAACTCTCAGAATATTTTGGAGATGAAAGGGTATTGCTTCTGCATTCAGCCTTTATAGCAACTGAGCGTGTTAAAAAAGAAAAAGAACTTCTTAACATGATAGGTAAGGGTGTTATGAGGCCAAAGAGAAAGATAATAATAGGAACACAGGTGATTGAGCAATCTTTAGATATAGATTTTGATGTCTTGATTAGTGACCTGGCCCCTATAGATTTATTGATACAGCGTTTGGGCAGGTTGCATAGGCATACAACTAGCAAGCAAAGTGTAATTAGACCGAAAAAACACAGAGAACCAGCATTATATATATTAGGCAAAAATAGTGATTATGATTTTGAAGATGGAACAAGACATGTTTATGGAGAATACTTACTTATGAGGACTCAATATTTTATCGATAAAAAAGAATTTATTGCTATTCCAGGAGATATATCTAGTATGGTTCAGAGTGTCTACAGTGATAAAGAAATAGAATTGAGTGAAGAACTCAGAACATTATATACAGCATATAAGAAGGATGATATTAATAAGAGAGAAGATAAGGAAGTGAGGGCAAGAACTTTTAGAATAGGTGATCCTAATAATAAGAGGAAGGAAAAAAGTAAGAGGAAAGAAAAAAGCAGGAGAAAGAATGTAGGCCTAATAGGATGGTTACAAAATTCCAATGTGGATTCTAATCACAGTGATGAAAGGGCCTGTGCCCAGGTTAGAGACAGTGATGAGACGATTGAAGTTATACTTGTTCAGAAATATGAGGAAGGGTATTCAATTTACGGAGAAAATATGGATATATCCAGTCTGATAGATGAGCCTGAAATTGCAAGGAAGCTAGCTAGAAATACTATAAAGTTGCCAAGGTTTTTTAGTGCAAATTATATGATTGATAAGGTCATTGATGAATTGGAAAAATACAATAACAAGTACTTGAGTGCGTGGAGAAGAATTAGTTGGCTAAAGGGATCTTTGGGAATCATTCTAAATGAAAATAATCAATTTGAATTATCTGGAAGGGTATTTGAGTACGATGACAAGTATGGTATAAGAATGATAGATACAGAAAGGATGTGATTGTGTGGGAAGGTATAATTTGTTAGATGAACCATGGATATCTGTTGTAGTTGATAAAAAAGGCAATACTAACGAAGTGTCAATGCTTGAATTTTTTGAACATGCACATGAGTATTTAGACTTCGGTGGAGACACAAAAACTCAAGATTTTGCTGTTATGAGGGTGTTATTGGCAGTTATTCATACGGTATTTTCTAGATTTGATGCTGAAGGGGAAGCCTATGAGTATTTTGATTTAGATGAGCGTTATAGGCCTAGGGAAAATATTGATAGTAGTGATTTAGAGGATTATGAAGATGACTTGTATGACACTTGGATTAGTTTATGGGAAGATAAAAAGTTTCCTGAAGTTGTTAAGGATTATCTTGAAAAGTGGAGAGACAGATTTTTCTTGTATGACGAAGAATATCCTTTTTTCCAGGTGACGAAGAATGATGTCGTTTCTAGCAAGCTTAATAAAACTGCTCCTAGTGATATTTCTGGAAAAAAAATAAACCGTAGAATATCTGAAAGCAATAATAAAGTGGCCTTGTTTTCTCCAAAATATGATGATGGCAAAAATAAGGAAATTTTAACAGATTCTGAAGTTGCTAGATGGTTGATTACATACCAAGGATATACTGGTCTGGATGACAAGGTGGCTTTTGGGAAAGATAAGTACAAATCTTCTAAGGGTTGGCTGTTCGATATCGGAGGTATATACATCAGGGGAGAAAACTTATTTGAGACACTGATTTTAAATACAGTTTTAGTCAATAAGGAGGAGAAAAACCTTGAAAAGATACAGCTTCCATCTTGGGAAATATCAAGTGAAGAATATTTAAATCGTAACTTGAATACAAGTAGTGATAAGGTGGATACAAGTGCATCTTTGTTGACAACTTGGAGTAGGGCTATTTTTATGGAAGCAAACCTTGATATTAAAGAACCATTTAGCTTCGGGATTGTAAAATTACCTGATGTGAAGCATCAAAACAAATTTTTAGAGTCAATGACAATATGGCAATATAATAAGACTGGTGATAACAAGGGTACTTTCACCCCAAGAAAACATCAGGCAAATAAGGCAATATGGAGATCATTTGGACTAATAACAGGACTTGGATATTCACAAGTTCACAAGGATGAATGCAGAAAGCCAGGTGTTATTGAATGGATTAATACCATATCTGATCAGTTTGAGGTAGATGGTCTGAAGGACAGGAAAATAAAAATATGTTCTGTAAGCATGCAAGATGATGGAAATGCAACATCATGGGTACCGACAGATGAGATATTGGACAT
Organism: Peptostreptococcus sp. MV1; assembly: GCF_000758885.1. Classification (GTDB taxonomy): domain Bacteria; phylum Bacillota; class Clostridia; order Peptostreptococcales; family Peptostreptococcaceae; genus Peptostreptococcus. The sequence continues at coordinate 3,318 of NZ_JRNB01000121.1, forward strand.
TATAGATATCAATGAGTCTGTATTGACTGATGAAAATTGGGCAGAGAGGATAAATCAATCTGTTGAAATTACTAAAAAGATAGTTGGTTTTGTGTATAAAAAATATATTGAAGATATAAAATCGATAAGAAATATTAACACATCTTCATTTGTTGAATCAAAGGTAGAAGACATGTACTATAGGATAGATTCTTCATTTAGACTATGGCTGTCCAGCATAAAATACGATGACAAAAAAGATGCAAAGATATTGGAATGGAATAAAAAATTAAAAATTCTAGTAATACAAATGGCAGATGAAATACTAGAGTCTGCTGGTGACAGGGACTTTAAGGGGATAGTGGTGGATGAAAAGGTAAAAAATATTGCTACTGCATATAATAAATTTATATTTTTATTAAATAAAGAATTAGTTAGTACTAAGGAGGCGATGAATAATGGAGAAGACTAGTGTTTTTTCTGTTACAAGCAAGATGGTATTTAAGTTAAATGCTTTAACAGAAACACCTGTTGGTAAATCTACTTTGGCAAAATTTAGAAATTCCATAGGCAAAAATCTAGAAAAATCTACTGAACTATGGCCTATACTCTTTGAAAATCTCCCTGAGGAATTTCTAGGTAATGGGAAATATATTACCAAGGAAGAAAATGCAATACTATTAACACTCCAGTTATATGCACTGTATATGCAGGGGAATTCTGATGTGACTATGTCCGTAGATGAAGACATTAAATTTAGAAATATAGGATATTCTCTTAAAGTTTTAAGAGCCAGTGAAAGCCCATCTGTAGATAGGAGATTTAATGCGACTATTACATCAACTACTGTTGACGAATTAGTAAATCACCTAAGGCATATGATAAAAATATTAAAGGCAAAGTATCCCAAAACATATATAGACTTCCCAAAATTAGCAGAAGATATATATTGGTTTTCAAGAGGCTATGAAGATAGAATAAGGCTTTCTTGGTCGAGAGAATATTTCAGAAGATAATATATTTGTAAAGGAGAAAATTTAAAATGATAAATAAAAATAGATTATATTTAGATGTACATGCAATTCAGACACTACCACCATCCAATATAAATCGTGATGATACAGGTAGCCCAAAAACAGCTCAGTATGGTGGCGTAAGAAGAGCTAGAGTTAGTTCTCAATCATGGAAAAGGGCAATTAGGGGATATTTTAATGAAAATGGAGAAGAGTCAAATGTAGGCCTTCGTACTCTAAGTATAGTAGATTATGTGGCTAGTAAGATTATCGAAAAGGATAATACTATAGGTGCTGAAGATGCAGTAAAGATGGCTGAAACTACACTGAATTTAGCTGGAATAAAAACAACTAAGGAACATAAGGTCAAAGCACTATTCTTCTTAGGAGATGAACAAGCGAATAGGTTAGCACAAGCGTCTATCGAAGGTGTGAGTGACAAGAATGAGTTAAAAGAGATTATAAATAGCAATCCGAGTGTAGACATTGCTCTATTTGGTAGAATGGTTGCTGATGATCCATCATTGAATGAGGATGCATCTTGCCAGGTTGCACATGCAATATCCACACACGCAGTACAAAATGAATTTGATTTTTACACAGCTGTAGATGACTTATCCGCAAAAGACAATCCTGGAGCAGGAATGCTAGGTAATATAGAGTATAATTCATCTACAATGTATAGGTATGCCAATATTGCAATACACGAATTATCTAGGCAGCTTGGTGATATACAGTCTACTATAAATACAATAAAATTATTTATAGAAGCATTTTCAAACTCTTTACCTACAGGTAAGATAAATACGTTCGCAAATCAAACTATTCCAGATGCTGTAATAATATTCTTAAGAGAAGATAGGCCAATTAACGCAGTAGGTGCTTTTGAAGAACCTGTAAGATCTTATGAGGGTTTTGTGAAAAAATCTATAGAAAAACTGTCTAATGAATTGATAAAAGCAGAAAAATTTGTTAAAAAGCCATTATATTCTGCATACGTATCAATGGAAGAAGTAGAGAGTTTGAAAAATTGTGCCAATGAGATGGATTCTCTAGAAGATTTAAAAAATAATTTAGAAGGTATACTTGCAGAAAAAATTAGTGGAATGGTAGAAGGTGACTAGTTATGAAGACTATAGTTATGAAATTCTGTGGTCCGTTGCAGTCATGGGGAACAGGTTCTAACTTTGAGACTCGACATACTGATTTTTATCCATCAAAGAGTGCAGTCATAGGTTTGATATCTGCATCAAGCGGATATAGAAGGGATGATATTTCTAACTTAAATAAATTGAATAAATTGGATTTTGCTGTCAGAGTAGATCAGAATGGTAATTTAATGAGAGACTATCATATAGCTAGAAAAAATAAAAAAAATGGTGATTTTGAAAGAACTTATGTTACAAATAGGTATTATCTTGAAGATGCTGTATTTACAGTGGCTATATCGCATAGTGATGAAAAATTTATTGATGAAATATTGTTAGCCTTAAAAAACCCATATTTCCAAACATATATGGGAAGAAGGGCCTTACCACTTCCATATGACTTTATTTTAGATGTAACGGATAAGAGTGCAGTAGACAGTTTGAAATCTTTGGAATGGCAAGCATCTGCCTGGTACAAAAAGAAACATAAGAAAGATCAAAGTGTAGGCTTAGAACTGTATGCAGATGGCGATTTATTAGAGGATGTAGATGGTGTTTTGAGAAAGGATAGAGCAATATCATTTTCTCAAAAAGATAGAAGATTTGGCTTTAGGTATGAATCCAGGGCATGGGTTTATGTTGAAAATGAAGAATTTATATCTGATGATAGCCAACACGATATTTTTGACAGAGTGTAGGAGGTTGAGATGTATATTTCAAGAGTCGAAATTGATATAGAAAATCGAAGAAAAATTAAAAATATGTCTCATGTTGCAGCCTATCATAGTTGGGTTGAAGACAGTTTTCCAGATGAAAAAAATTTAGAAAGTAGAACAAGAAAGTTGTGGAGAATTGATAAGCTAAATGGAAAAATGTACTTACTTGTAGTCAGCCAAGATAAACCAGACTTGGCTTGTTTGGAAAGGTATGGAGTAGAGGGGACTGCAGCTAGTAAGTCATATGATAATTTTCTAAATGCTATAAAAAATGGTGAGAGCTACAGGTTTAGGATAACTCTAAACCCTATAATATCCCTATCTAAAGGTAGCGGCAATAAAAGTTTGATTAAACCACATGTGACTATTGAACATCAAAAAAAGTATTTGCTTGATAGATCTATTAAGAATGGTTTTAAATTGGATGATAAGGAATTCTATATTGTTGAAAGGGGATATGAAAATTTTTATAAGTCGGGTCAAAAGAAAATAAGATTGGTAAAGGCTGTATATGAAGGGATATTGACTGTTGAGAATATAGATTTATTTAAAGAGGTACTTACTAAAGGTATGGGCAAAAAGCGTGCCTATGGTTTTGGGTTAATGACGGTAATACCAATGTTGTAGTGATATGAAAGAGCAAAGTGGTGCAAAGAAAACAGAACTGAATGAACTTCCCAGGATAGGTGATAGGGTAAGTTTTATATACATTGAGCATGCCAAAGTCAATAGGACGGATAGTTCTATCAGTGTATACGATAGCAGGGGTGTAGTTACAATACCAATTGCAATGTTAGGTGTGTTGATGTTGGGCCCAGGAACGGATGTTAGTCATAGAGCGATGGAATTACTGGGGGATACAGGTACTAGTGTCGTCTGGGTAGGCGAAAGAGGTGTAAGAAATTATGCTCATGGAAGAGCCTTAGCCCATTCGACAAAGTTTTTGGAAAGACAGGCGAAACTGGTTACAAATACAAGGACAAGGCTAAATGTAGCTAGAAAGATGTATCAAATGAGATTTCCAGGAGAAGACGTTTCATCTTATCATTTGTATACGATATAGCAGACCTGTATAAGACAGATATAACCATACCGATTGCTTTTGAGATTGCATCTAAGTATGGCAAGGAAGACGAGATTGGAAAGATTACAAGACTTAGGGTAAGAGATGAGTTTGTAGATGGTAAGTTGATGGTTAAAATTGTTAGAGATTTACAGTATTTATTAGATGTGGGAGAAGAGGATATAATTTATGTGGAAACATTGAATTTATGGGATGAAAAGGAACAGCATGTTGAACATGGCATAAGTTATAAGGAGAGAGATTAGTATGCCATTTACAGTAATAACAGTTAAAAATGTTCCAAAATCGCTGAGAGGTGATTTGACTAAATGGATGCAAGAGATAGCTACAGGTGTATATGTTGGTAATTTTAATACAAAGGTTAGAGAACAGTTGTGGAATAGGGTTCTTGACAGTATAGATGGTGGTGAAGCTACTATAAGCTACTCATATAGAAATGAAATTGGATATAGCTTTAATACCGTTAATGCACAAAGGAAAGTGGTAGAATTGGATGGTATTCCATTAGTCTTATTAGCTAACTCGGGTGATAGTAAATTGGATTTGAAACACGGTTATAGTGATGCGGCAAAAAGGAGAAAGTCAAAAAAGTTTTCTGGCAATGCTGGTAATAAAGGCGGTGAAATTGCGGGAGAAAGCAAAAAGGATAATTACATAATATTACATATTTTATTGGAACCAGACTCCCAAAAAATAAGTGAGATAAGTTGTTTTAAAAAGACGGAGCTGGGAGAAGAACGATTTTATGTTAGACTATCGTATGCATATGATGAATATGTTATAGATGAAATTATTTGTAGAAATGATAGTGTAGATAAGACGGTAGAATTTTCAGTAGCTATTAAAGAGATGATAGAATTTATGCGGGGATTTTCGATAGTTAGTTATGGGTTAAATGAAGAGTTTGAAATTTTGCATAAAGAATTGAAAAGGTATGGATATGATATATATCAATCTAAACTGTACGATTTGAAAAATCTGGTGAAAAAGGATAATATTTTTATCAAGTCATACGATTTGGAAGTGGTTCTGAAAGAGTATGATGTTGACAATGTTGATGTTGAGGATCTGGTTTCGTTAACGGATGGGATTCATATGTTGTCGAAGAAAGTGAATAAATTTCTGCGATTAGTGAATGTGAAATAGGCATTTTACTGGGATCTTTTAGTGTACTACCCACATACGTGGGGGTGATCCTATTAAAAGAAGAATCTATAGCTTTTCTTGTTCGTACTACCCACATACGTGGGGGTGATCCTACGTCCGGCAGCTCGCTCTTAAGTGCCTTTTGGTACTACCCACATACGTGGGGGTGATCCTATCGCTATAAAGACTCAACAACCTACGAGCTAGTACTACCCACATACGTGGGGGTGATCCTGTCTGGACAAATGACCAGTGAAAAAAATGTAAGTACTACCCACATACGTGGGGGTGATCCTTATTCTTGTCTATTACTTTAGCAGCCATAGTTGTACTACCCACATACGTGGGGGTGATCCCGCAGAACAGGCAAGAGTAGAAGCAGAAAAGCTAAGTACTACCCACATACGTGGGGGTGATCCTGTAGATGTAACAGCTAGGGTCATAAGCTATAAGTACTACCCACATACGTGGGGGTGATCCTTCTTGGAATAGTCAACGCAGAACAGGCAAGAGGTACTACCCACATACGTGGGGGTGATCCTTAAAGGGAGAAAATGGTCAATCACAATATGTAGTACTACCCACATACGTGGGGGTGATCCTAAAATGTGACCATTTGTCACCCTAAAATATGAGTACTACCCACATACGTGGGGGTGATCCTTTGAGCAATAACCCTATTGCACGTTTTTTTACGTACTACCCACATACGTGGGGGTGATCCTATACCTAGGGGGCTACTCAAGGGCGACACAGCGTACTACCCACATACGTGGGGGTGATCCTGACATATGTGGGATTTTAGAAATAAGAAATCCGTACTACCCACATACGTGGGGGTGATCCCAACACTTTAATGATTCTTTCCTCTTTCATTTAGTACTACCCACATACGTGGGGGTGATCCCTGAATCTGGAGCTAGCACAAATTTAAAGTTGAGTACTACCCACATACGTGGGGGTGATCCCCTTAGTTTTTACAAGGTGATAGTGATTAATCTGTACTACCCACATACGTGGGGGTGATCCCATCTTCTGCACTTGGCTGGCCAACTAGTACATGTACTACCCACATACGTGGGGGTGATCCTGACATATGTGGGATTTTAGAAATAAGAAATCCGTACTACCCACATACGTGGGGGTGATCCTATCTGTATATACTACTCTAAAAGGTGATTCTTGTACTACCCACATACGTGGGGGTGATCCTGAGTAAGCAGTCACAAAAGACAGCTAATAAGGGTACTACCCACATACGTGGGGGTGATCCCACATCCTGAACTAATCTTATCAAGTGCAGCACGTACTACCCACATACGTGGGGGTGATCCTAGTCCTGTTAAGCCCTTCAGCAGACGTCCCACGTACTACCCACATACGTGGGGGTGATCCCTTAACTTTTCATGATTATCAAATATAAATTTCGTACTCCCCACATACGTGGGGGTGATCCTATGCATTTGATCGTAATCATAGAGTAGAGGTTGTACTACCCACATACGTGGGGGTGATCCTGACGTTCTTGATATACACCACCTTATTTTTTAGTGCCAGTACTACCCACATACGTGGGGGTGATCCTACAGATTCAGAAAAAGCCAAGTGTAGGAATAAGTACTACCCACATACGTGGGGGTGATCCCTTGACGAAAAAACATCTAATCAAATTTTATCAGTACTACCCACATACGTGGGGGTGATCCTCACTAAATACTTTTGCTCTCAATGATTTGTCCGTACTACCCACATACGTGGGGGTGATCCATAGTAAATATGGGTGCTAGTGCTGCACTTGATGTACTACCCACATACGTGGGGGTGATCCCAAGCGTTGAGAACTCCGCAGTGCCTACCTTAGGTACTACCCACATACGTGGGGGTGATCCCTTAACTAATTACCTTTTGAAGTCGCAATTACCGTACTACCCACATACGTGGGGGTGATCCCATGCTCTAGCACTAGATATTTTTCTAGGTGAAGTACTACCCACATACGTGGGGGTGATCCTACAAGTGTGTAAGCAGGGGTGTAATAAGAGATGTACTACCCACATACGTGGGGGTGATCCTGCAAGTAAACAAACAAAAATAATATAAAAACTGTACTACCCACATACGTGGGGGTGATCCTGTATCTTCATTAGTGAATAAAGGTACATCAAGGTACTACCCACATACGTGGGGGTGATCCTGATGCCACGGCTACTAGAATCATACACGTCTAGTACTACCCACATACGTGGGGGTGATCCCAACAATTGATAGTAATTAAGCCAAAAACAAATGTACTACCCACATACGTGGGGGTGATCCTAACCTATAAATTGCCGTGTCGTTGTCTTCTTCAGTACTACCCACATACGTGGGGGTGATCCTGTCGCGACACATATTAATTTACTCCAATGAATGTACTACCCACATACGTGGGGGTGATCCTAAATTGGAATCAGATTGAGTGGGAGACCTATAGTACTACCCACATACGTGGGGGTGATCCTCGATTAGCTTCCAAATAGATAAACATAATGTAGTACTACCCACATACGTGGGGGTGATCCTACCTCCCTTGCTTTTCCCTGTATTTTGGGTTAGTACTACCCACATACGTGGGGGTGATCCTAAGGGTAGACGTTTTTGCAAAAAAGTTTAAAAGTACTACCCACATACGTGGGGGTGATCCCAGTATTTGAGCGATTTCATATTTAATAAAATCGTACTACCCACATACGTGGGGGTGATCCCTAGGCAACACAGTTGATAAATTTACATCTATAGTACTACCCACATACGTGGGGGTGATCCCATATCAGCTACCATGTTGATAATATCGTCAAAGTACTACCCACATACGTGGGGGTGATCCCATCAAGTCAAACCTAGGAGAACACTGGAATACGTACTACCCACATACGTGGGGGTGATCCTAGTTGCTTGCCAGCCTATATTAAATATTTCTTGTACTACCCACATACGTGGGGGTGATCCCAATTATGAAAAGTGGTGAAAAAAGTGAAAACAGTACTACCCACATACGTGGGGGTGATCCTGATGAAGAATAGTAATATTTCAGGGGGGGATAGTACTACCCACATACGTGGGGGTGATCCCTGGTAGGAAGGAAACAACTTGTTATAATTTGAGTACTACCCACATACGTGGGGGTGATCCCTATCTGCCATGTTTCCTTATCTATAACTGCTTGTACTACCCACATACGTGGGGGTGATCCTATTCCTCCATATACGCATAACCTCCATAGCGTGTACTACCCACATACGTGGGGGTGATCCCTGCTACTGCATTAATGTAGTCAGTATGACCAGGTACTACCCACATAAGTGGGGGTAATCCTGTACTCATCTAAATTCATGTGGTATAATAGAAGTACTACCCACATACGTGGGGGTGATCCCAGCTTAACATACAAGATATGAATACTTTTAAGTACTACCCACATACGTGGGGGCAATCCTGATTAATTTATAAAAACACATTTAAAACAACTTTTATATCTGTTATCATATACCTATAAGGATTAAATATAGGAGGTAGACATGGGTAGAAAAGTTAGTAAAAAAAGTGCGATAAACTATTACAAAACTTCTTCTGCATACAGAAAGATGTGCAAGGACCTGATTATGAAGTACAAAAGATATGGCAGATTAACAGGTAGAATTAGTCTCAAGGACTATACCGATAGACAAAAGGCCAAGATAGCAGATTTTGTTGGTGAATCAGTAGCAGATCTTGGCTCCAAGAATGATGTTAGTGTTGCCAAGATAAAGAGTGCCCACCTGAATACCAAATATGGAGATTTTGATTTGGCCTATTTAGCTTCGGAAGTTACAGGCATAAGTCTGGCCGTTGATGGCAATAGAAACCGGCCATCTAAGGAAGCTATCAAGGAAACTATCAGGGATGAAATTAGGCAGCTTCTTTCGGCTGTAAGACCAGATGTATTAGATAAAATTATGGATAAGATTTACTATGAAAATAAGTATAAAGAAATATCTTTGGGAGATATATATTTCCTTGGTAATGCAATAGAAAAGATAAATCAAAGGAAGGGCCAATATGATGGGGTAAACTTTGATAATTATATATATCTAGCAGTTTTTGCTGCAGAGATTACGGGTAATCCTTACGAGTTTGACGAGGGGAGTGTTATGGGTGATTGGTTATTCAAGATACTGGCCCTAACTTATGGAGACAAGACATCTGGAATGTCCTATATGGAATATAGGGACAAGGTATTTGAGCATTACGGAATTCTTTTAGATGACATATTTCATTTTTTGACTGTCAGTCACATGATGGCTAGGTCTGATGGTGGTGTGAATTCTGTGTGGTCGGCTTCTTGTAGAAATAACGTCTCTTGGAAGGCACCTCTCAAGCATATACTAAAGATGGATCTGATATATCCAGAGTTGGGGGATGCCTTGATATTGGTGGAAAATGCCAGTGTATTTTACATACTCAGTGCTATGTTCAACAGCCTTCCTATAGTTTGTTTTCATGGCAAGTTGAGAAAGTCTATATGGACCTTTATGGATAAATTGAGTAAGGATGTCAAGGTATACTATGCTGGAGACTTTGATCCAGAGGGGCTAAAAATGGCTGATGACCTCAAACAAGCCTATGGTGATATGATAGATCTTAGCATGATGAGGAAGAAATATTATGAAGCTTCTAAACCTAGGACAAAGATAAAACCAGCCAACCTAGAGATATTAAAAAATATAAAGGATGAAAGACTCAAAGAAGTTGCAAAAGAAATGACTGCTAGTAAGTTGGTAGGCCACCAGTATAATTTGGTTGAAATGTATGTTGAGCACATATTCTATAGGATTATAAATGACATATAGAAGAATTCAAAACTTTATATAATTCTATCTATCAATGATATTTAAAAAGACACCAATTAGGTAAATTACCTTTTGGTGTCTCTTTTAGTTTATGGGTTAAATTCCTAGAAACCTATTTCTAATTGTATATTTTTGCCATCTCTATTGACTGTAAGTGTATCCTTGGAACCTGATGAATATGAATATAGCTTCTTGCTTAGATCGCTCATAGTTTTTATATCCGTATTTCCTATTTTTGTGATGATATCTCCAGGTTTTAGTCCAGCCTTTGAGGCTACTGAGTTAGGACTTACTGACCTTATGATTATACCATTCTCTATGTCTAATTCATGACCCGTATAGGCTGTGTAAGTCTTAACATCAAAACCAGATATACCAAGGGTAGGTTTTGCATAGTTTTTGTCTTCTATTATTTTATTGACAATAACCTTGGCCGTATTGATCGGTATAGAGAAGCCTAGGTTGTCCGCATTGGCCTTGGCAGTATTTATACCAATTACCTGGCCATCCTGATTAAGTAGTGGGCCACCACTGTTTCCGGAGTTGATACTAGCATCTGTCTGTAATAAACCAGACATATTACTTGATTGTGTTGATACATCCCTGTTTAGACCACTGATTATACCTTGAGTTACAGAATTACGAAGGTCTGTACCTAGAGGATTACCTATAGCAATTGCTATATCGCCAACTGTTACCTTGTCACTATCACCTAGTTCTGCTGGCACTAGGTCAGACTTGTTGATTTTTACTACCGCTAAGTCTAGATTTTGATCATTCCAAACAACTTGACCATTAGTAGTAGTTCCATTATTGAACAAGACTTTGACAGTTTTTGTTTGTCCATCAGATACTACGTGAGAGTTTGTTAATATATATCCTTTTTTATCTACTACAAAGCCCGTACCAGAACTCTGTACAGTTTGAGCAGTATCATCAAAAAGTCCAGTTGTTTTACGAGTTTCAGTGATAATACCGACAACTGAAGGGGAAGCCTTTTGTGCAACTGCCTGATAGACATTTTGCGACTTGGTGCTTCCATCCGATATTATATGGTTTGAGTTAGTCTTGACAGTCTGTTTAGAATCGGCCGAATCGTTGTTTTGGGCAAATTTTAAAGCGACTAAAGCACCACCAAAGGATGATACTATTGCAACTATTATAATTAAAATTAATGTTTTGAACTTCATGTAATATACTTCCTTTCCAAAATTATCCTAAATTTTTTTCTTTTTTTACATTATAGTCATCTTATCTTAAAATAAACTTAAACTTATAAATTTAAAATAGCAATAAGTCAACCATAGACCTATTCGGAGTGAATTCTAATTGTGATTCGTACATTTTTATATGTCTTTTGAAAAATTATGCATATGTGGGTAGAAATATAGGAAGAAATAAAAAGCTTTGATATACAAAATAAAATCTTGACATTTGAAATCAAGTCTTCTATAATTATAAAAAGAAAGTTTGAATATCGAAATATATTTGAAAAGGGGTGTGATAATGGATATAAAATTTATAAGAGGTTTGGCTACCCTTATGCAAGACTATAACTTGAATAGGCTTAATTATAGTCAGGCCGACACTAAATTAGAGTTGGAAATATATGGGGGAAATGGCAAGTATAATATGGAAAATATATTAGATAGTCAAAATAGTATACCTAATATAGTGACTTCTGAGTACAAAAAAGAATGCAATATAAATTTTGGGAAAAATAATATTGATAGACAAAGTATTATTGACAATCTGGATTCTGGTATAGGTCCTGGAGATGATCCCAACATAGGTTTAATAGAGTCAAATATGATAGGTACCTTCTACTCAAAGCCATCACCGGATGATGATGTCTTTGTTGAAGTAGGCAAGGTTGTTAACAAAGACGATGTTGTCTGTATTATTGAGTCAATGAAGCTGATGAATGAAATTAGAGCACCTTACAAGTGTGAGATTCTAGAGGTTCTTGTCGAGGATGGTCAGATTATAGAGTTTGGTCAGGATTTATTCAAGGTCAAGAACTTGGAGAGTAAATAGGGTTTGGAGGTAAGCTTATGTCTAGACCTATAAAAGAGGTTGAGTATACTGGGACAAATAATAGGGATTTTTTTGCTACTAGTGCCAAGAATTCACAAAAGCTTAGACCTATAAAAAAAGTTCTAGTAGCAAATAGGGGAGAAATAGCAGTTAGGATAATTAGGACCCTGAAAGATATGGGGATAAAGAGTGTAGCTGTCTTTTCTAGTGCAGACAAGGATTCGCTTCATGCAACTATAGCAGATGAGGCTATTTGCATAGGTCCTGCCAGTGTAAAGGACAGTTATTTAAATAAGATACAAATAATAAATGCAGCCATAGTTACTGGTGCAGATGCCATACATCCGGGTTTTGGTTTTTTGTCAGAGAATCCTGGTTTTGCAAGGATGTGTGAAATTTACAATATAAAGTTCATTGGACCTACTAGTAGGGCTATGGCAATGATGGGTGACAAGGAAGTTTCCAAAAAAATGATGAAGGATGCAGGCATACCAGTGATTGAGGGGTCAGATGGTGTAGTCAAAAGCCTTGAAGAGGCAAGTAGAGTTGTAGAGAGTCTAGGCCTACCAGTAATTATCAAGGCTAGGTCAGGTGGAGGAGGCAAGGGCATGAGGTTGGTAGAAGACATGAGTGACCTCAAGCGCCAGTTTGATTCTGCCAGAAAGGAGGCTGAAAATGCCTTTGGTGATTCAGGCGTATATATTGAAAAGTATATAAGGTCTCCACGTCATATAGAGGTTCAGCTGATTGCCGATGAGCATGGAAATATAGTTCATTTAGGGGCTAGAGATTGTTCCCTACAGATGAACCACCAAAAAGTCATAGAGGAGGCCCCACCAGAGGGCATAGACCAAGATATACTTGACCAGCTCTATGAAACTTCAATAAAGGCTGCCAAGTCGGTTTCCTACACAAGCGTAGGAACTATTGAGTACCTATTGGACAAGGATGGGTCATATTATTTCATGGAAATGAATACTAGAATCCAGGTAGAACATCCAATTACAGAGATGATTACCGGTATAGATATAGTCAGGGACCAGGTCTTGGTGGCCTGTCAAGAGAGCCTGCCATACAGTCAGGAGGACATACTTATCAGGGGCCATGCCATGGAGTGTAGGGTCAATGCCTACGATTCTGACAACAACTTCTTGCCTAGTGTCGGTAAGATAGAGGGACTAAATGTGCCGGGTGGATATGGAGTCAGGGTAGACAGTGCCATATACCAGGGTTATGAGGTCTTGCCTTTCTATGATTCCATGCTAGCCAAGGTCATATCTTATGGTAAGGACAGGGACGAGGCAATTAGAATTATGAACAGGGCCCTAGAAGAATTTGTTATTGACGGGGTCAAGACTAATGTCGGCTTTAATCTGAAGCTGATAAACGACCCTGTATTTATAGAAAATAAACATGATACATCATATTTGGAGAGGAGCATAGATGATACTAGAACACTTTAAACACAAGAGCTACAAGCCGGTTAAAAAAGTAGATATTGGACCAGATTGTGTAATCAAGTGCCCAAAGTGTGAATCTCTATTCTTTATAGAGGATATGGACCATGTAAACAAACTATGTCCCCACTGTGGCAAGTATTTCAAGATGACTGCCAGAGAGAGAATAGCCAGTGTAGTTGATGAAGATAGTTTCATTGAATACTTTAGAGAAAAAAAGATAAGAGACCCACTAAAGTTTCCAAAATATAAGGAAAAACAGATGAGTCTTAGAAGGAAGCTTGAACTTGATGAAGGGGTTGTGTGTGGTATAGCCTCTATCAGGAATATCAAGTTGGCTATTGCAGTCATGGATACTGATTACCTAATGGGTAGTATGGGAAGTACTGTAGGAGAAAAGATAAGCAAGACAGTTGAGCTTTCTATAAAAAAGAAATTGCCCCTACTAATATTCTCGGCATCAGGTGGTGCTAGGATGCAGGAGGGTATGTTCTCCTTGATGCAGATGGCCAAGACATCCCAGGCTATTTCAAAGCATAATGAGAAGGGTCTCCTCTATATATCCGTAATGACAAACCCAACTACAGGGGGTGTCAGTGCCAGCTTTGCCAGTCTGGGGGATATCATCATAGGTGAGAAAAATGCCCTGATTGGTTTTGCAGGACCTAGGGTCATCAGGCAGGTGACTGGTACAGAGCTGCCACCAGGATTTCAGAGTGCAGAGTTTCTTTTGGAACACGGACTACTGGATATGATAGTTCCTAGGGAAGAAATGAGAAATACCCTAGGAAATATCCTAAGCTTACACGCTCATGTAAATAAGTCTAGGGGGGTGAGAAGATGACAAAGGCAATGGATATAGTTAGGGCATCTAGAAATCCCCAGAGGAAGAAGGCCTACGACTATATAAAATACCTGTGTGATCCCTTTGTTGAGATGCATGGCGATAGGCTATTTGCAGATGACGATACCATCATTGGTGGTATTGGAAGTCTGGGTGGCTACTCTGTCATGGTGATTGGCCAGCAGAAAGATAGGAATTTTGGTATGCCAAATCCTGAAGGCTATAGAAAGGTCTTGAGGTTGGCTGAATACGCTGAAAAATTCAAACTTCCCCTGATAACCCTAATTGATACACCGGGAGCTGGATGTGGAATAGAGGCAGAAGAAAGAGGCCAGGCAAGCTCGATAGCTAATTGTATCTGTAGGTTTTCTTCATTGAAGATACCGACCCTGTCTATAATCATAGGCGAAGGTGGTAGTGGTGGGGCCTTAGCCTTGAGTGTCACTGATGAGATATGGATGCTAGAAAACAGTGTATATTCCATACTATCACCTGAAGGTTTTTCCAGTATTTTGTGGAAGGAACCCAGCAAAAAGGATGAGGCAGCTGAATTGATGAGGTTGACTAGCTACGACTTAAAGGAAGATGGTTTTATAGAAAAGATAATAAGAGAAGACGGTGGAGAAATATATAATTTGAAAAATGAAATATTGAATTTTTTAGATAAAAGCTATTCTGTTTCTATAGAAAAAACTCTTAAAAAAAGATATGATAAATATAGAAAGATTTTAGGAGGATAGAAATATGGATAAAAAAAATAGCAATTACGAGGACAGTCGTCAGGTCATAAATGGAATAATAGTTGAACTATTTAAAAATATACTAACTATCGAAGAAAAGTCACTGAAAAAGAGAGGTATTAAGGACCTATCTATAACAGAGATTCATGTAATAGAGGCAATTGGAATTGGCAATAGGAAGATGATGTCTGAAATAGCAGATATATTGGAGGTCACAATGGGTACCCTAACTACAGCCATGACCAAGCTAGAAAAGAAGGGTTATGTAGTCAGAGAAAGAGACCCAAGAGACAGGAGAATAGTTGTATGTAGCCTGACTAGGAGGGGAGTACTTGCTGAAAAAATTCACAGGAATTTTCATGATGAGATGATTGACCATTTGATGGTGGACCTGAAGCTGGAAGAAGAACCAGCCTTGATACAGGCCCTTAAAAATATCAATGAGTTTTTCATCAGAGAATATGGAGGAAAAAATGACAATTAACATAATTTCTACTGGAAGTTATGCTGGAGAAAAGATATTAGATAATGAATACTTTGCCAAAATTGTAGATACAAACGACGAGTGGATACAAGAGAGGACAGGTATCAGGACTAGGCATATATGTGATGATATCACTACTGAAGAGATGGCTACCAGAGCCTGTGAATCTGCCCTAGATAAACTAGATATGGATAGGTCCAAGATAGGCTTGGTGATTTTTGCCAGTGTGAGCTCTGATACCAAGACCCCGGCATCTTCCTTCAATATGGCAGGAAGGTTGGGGCTAAATGGAAATCCGATATGCTTTGACTTGAATGCAGCTTGTAGTGGCTTTGTATACAGCATGGCAGTTGCTAGGTCAATTATGGCAAGTATGAAGATAGCCTACGCCATAGTTATAGGAGCTGAGAGATTGTCAAAGTTTGTCGATTGGTCGGATAGGTCTACCTGCATCCTCTTTGGCGATGGGGCAGGATGTGCCGTATTAGAAAATTCGGACCTTGCAGATGATAGTGTAAGCTCTAGTCTAGACTACAGGTTAGAAATAGAGGATACATATCTGGCAGGCAAATATGACAAGAAAAAGTATCTTACTCTTGACTCAAGGGATAGCCTAAAAGAAATGAGGCATCCATTTATAGGTATGAATGGTAGGCAGATATATAAGTTTGCTACTGATGTAGGGGTCAAGGTTATAGATAGGCTATTGGAAAGCAACTGTATATCCAAGGATGATATAGAATTTTTGGTGCCACACCAGGCCAATAAAAGGATAATCGAAACACTAGCCCTAAAGAGCCAGATACCAGATGACAGGTGGTTTGTAAACCTAGATGAATATGGAAATACATCAGCGGCCAGTATACCACTAGCCCTAAATGAGCTAGTTGAGAAGGTCTTGCCGGATAGGAAGCTTGAACAAATCGATGGCAGGAGGATTATTTCCCTAGCCTTTGGTGGTGGACTTAGCTATGGTGGATTTTTACTCAAGATAAGAAAGAAGTAAGAGGCAATATTTTACTTTTATAGATAAGAGCAATAGATATAGTAAAAATGTATTTATATGTATAGATACAAAGAAAAATCAAATAAAAAACAATAAAGAATGTTAAAAGGAGAATATAAAAATGATAGAAAAGATAAAGGCAATATTAGCAGACCAGTTAGACATTGAATTAGAAGATATAAAGGACAACAGTGACATTCAGGAAGAATTAGAAGCGGATTCATTAGACGTAATGGATATAATGACAGAAATTGAAGATGAATTTGATATAGAGGTAGAAGACGAAGCTATAGAAGAATTGAGAACTCCTCAGAAGATAGCTGACTACATAGCAAAGGTAAAGTAATAGCCATGAAAAACAAGGAAATATGTACTTTATTGGGCATAGACTACCCTATTTTTCAAGGTGGAATGGCCTGGGTATCAGATGCTGAACTAGCGGCTGCCGTATCAAATGCAGGTGGTCTCGGAATCATAGCAGCAGGCAATGCACCCAAAGATTGGGTTGTAAATGAGGTCAGAAAAGTAAAGACACTTACAGATAGGCCTTTTGCCCTAAACCTCATGTTACTCAGTCCATTTATCGATGAGGTAGTTGATGCCGTGATAGAAGAAGGCGTAAAAATAGTAGTGACTGGGGCAGGTAATCCAGGCAAGTATTTTAGTAAACTAAACGAGCATGGAGTAAAGATAATACCAGTAGTACCATCAGTAGCTCAGGCTATCAGGATGGAAAGAAATGATGGTGTTGTAGCCATGATAGCAGAGGGCGCTGAAGCAGGTGGCCACGTAGGTGTAACCAACACTATGTCCTTGATACCACAGATAGTAGATGCTGTATCACTGCCAGTCATAGCTGCGGGTGGAATAGCGGATGGTAGGGGTTTTGCTGCAGCAATTTGTCTAGGTGCTAGTGGAATCCAGCTAGGAACTAGGTTTTTGGTAGCCCATGAATGTAATGTCAGCCAAGCCTACAAGGACAAGGTCTTAAAGGCCAAGGACACATCTACCATAACAACCGGAAATTCAACAGGCCACCCTGTCAGGGTAATCAAAAATAAGTTTGCCAAGAAATTCAAGGCCATGGAAGAGGGGGCAAGTAGCCCAGAAGACTTGGAAGCATTCGGTGCTGGTGCCTTGAGGAGGGCAGTAGTAGATGGCGATGTGGACAATGGTTCAGTCATGGCAGGCCAGATAGCAGGTCTGGTAAAAAAGACAGAATCATGCAAGGAAATAATAGAAGACCTAATGAAGGGTTATTCAGAGGTAGTCAAGGGACTAGATATTTAGATAGTGAAAGGATAGGTTAGGAATGAGTAAAAAAATAGGGATATTATTTCCTGGTCAGGGCTCTCAATATGAGGGCATGGGTAGGGACTTGATAGCTAGCCCAGTATACAAGAGGGCCAAGGATATATTGGATGAGCATACATATTCGGTGGTTGAGGCTGCTAGACTTGAAGACCTATCAAAGACTAGGTATGGTCAGGTATCTATATTTTTAAATAGTCTTAGCCTATATGAGGAACTAAAGGATAGGCTTTTGGAACCCAACAATATAGGGGTATCAGCCAGTCTTGGTTTGAGCCTTGGTGAGTATACAGCCTTGTGTGCAGCAGGAGTATTTTCTATCGATGAAGGTATAGACCTTGTCAAAAATAGGGGTCTAATCATGGAAGAAGGTGCGGCAGGTCGTGGCTCAATGGTGGCAGTTATGAAGACTGGACTAGAAACCATCCAAGACCTAGTTGACCAGGCTAGAGAGGGTCAGGTACTATCTGTATGCAACTTAAATTCTCCCGGCCAGATAGTGGTGGGAGGAGAATTTGAGGCTCTTGATAGGTTTGAGGAAAAATGCAAGGAAGCCAAGATAAAGAGGTATATGAGGCTAAATGTGGAAGGTCCCTTCCATACTCAGATACTAGACCAGGCGGCCCAGAAGTTTGCAGATGAGTTTTTGAGCAAGGTAGATTATAGGGAGCCTAGCATGGAGGTCTATACTAACCTAAGAGGAAGCTCATATAAGGAAGTAGATTCTATAGCAGAAAACCTAAGGGACCAGATGTGTTCGCCGGTTAGATTTATAGACTGCGTTGAAAATATGATTGCAGATGGATGCCAGATTTTTATAGAGATTGGTCCTGGCAAGTCACTATCTGGCTTTGTAAAAAAAATAAACAAGAATGTAAGGGTAATTAATATACAAAAAATATCCGATATAGAAGATATAAATTTAAATGACATTATACAGATTTAAACAGGATCTTTAAGCAAGATAGTTTATATAATATATATTAGCCTGATTAAATGTAAAATATATAAATTTATATACAATATATAGGATATAAGTTTGGAATATAGGATATAAATTTGGAGGATTTAATATGAATGAGATAAAGAAGGTAGCCTTTGTAACAGGTGCCTCTAGGGGTATTGGTAAGGCCATAGTTGAAAAATTGGCCACTGACGGTTACAAGGTGGGATTTAGTTATATAAGCTCAGATGAAAAGGCCAAGGCCATAGTTGATGAAATGAGTCAACAGGGTCTAGAGGTATTCTCTTTGAAGTTTGATGTCAAGGACTACCAGGAGGTAGAAGAGGCATTTGCAAAGATATATGAGGAACACGGTAGAATAGATGTCCTAGTAAATAATGCAGGTATAACTAGGGACAAGTTGTTTTCGAGGATGAAGGAAGGCGACTTTGACCAGGTAATAGAGACTAACCTAAAGGGTATATTTAACTGTTCAAAGCAGGTGGCCAGAAAGATGTCAAAGCAAAAGTCTGGACGCATTATAAATATATCATCCCTAGCAGGTTTGGTAGGAAATATAGGCCAGGTCAACTATTCGGCTTCAAAGGCAGGTGTCATTGGCTTTACTAGGTCACTGGCAGCTGAACTAGGTGCATATGGGGTAACTGTAAATGCAGTGGCACCAGGCCTAATAAAGACAGATATGACAGATGCTATTCCAGACCAAATTAGGGAAGGTATGATTAGTGCCGTACCCCTAAAACGTATAGGTCAGCCTCAAGATATAGGTAATATAGTAGGATTTTTGGCAAGTGACTCAGCCTCATATATTACAGGTCAGGTTATCAGTGTTGACGGTGGCCTATCATCTATATAGATCAAAAGTGAAAATAGGTTTATAGGTTTACTATAAAAACCTAAATAAGTTTGTAAGGAGAAAATTCTTTTTATGAGTAGAAGGGTAGTTATTACAGGAGCTGGTGTAATCAGTTCCCTAGGGAATTCTGTAGACACCTTTATAGAAAATATAAAAGACGGAAAAAATGGCATAAGTCCGATTGAAGGTATAGACGTAAGCAATAACAAGGCCAAGCTAGCAGCAGAGGTCAAGGACTTCGATCCAAAGGCCTTTGCCATAGATGGTCACAAGAAAAAAGACAAGTTTGTCCAATATGCAATTGCAGCAGCCAAACAGGCCTACGAGAGCAGTGGCTATGAAATAAATGACGAAAATAAATTTAGGACAGGTGTAGTAGTAGGTAGTGGAATTGGTGGTTTGGTAACTATCCAGGAAGCCTATGCCAAGTATCAGGAAAAGGGACCTAGAAAGGTATCGTCCCACTTTATACCAAAGGCTATAGTCAATATGGCTTCTGCCCATGTATCCATATGCCTTGGAACTAGAGGAGTATGTACCTCTAGTGTAACTGCCTGTGCAACATCTACAGATTCTATAGGTCATGCTTTTAGGTTGATCAAGGACGGCTACCAGGATGCAGTTTTTGCAGGTGGATGTGAAGCATCCATATGTGAACTAGGTGTGTCTGGCTTTGAGTCTATGTCAGCCCTATCATTTTCACAGGATACAGACAGGGCATCTATACCTTTTGATAAGGAGAGGTCTGGATTTGTAATGGGAGAAGGGGCTGGAGTACTTTTATTAGAGTCTCTAGACTCAGCCCTAGCAAGGGGAGCAAACATAATATGTGAAATAGCAGGCTATGGTCAGACAAGTGATGCCTACCATATCACTGCCCCAGATCCAGAGGGTGAGGGTGCCAAGATGTCCATGCTATTGGCTCTTGAAGAGGCAGGAGTAAAGCCTGACGAACTTGCTTACATCAATGCACATGGAACTAGCACACCTATGAACGATTCCATAGAGACCAAGGCCATAAAGAAGGCCTTTGGGGACCATGCCAAGAATCTGTGCGTATCGTCTACCAAGAGTATGACAGGTCATATGTTGGGGGCAGCGGGAGCAGTAGAAGCCCTTGTATGTGCCTATGCTGTCAGAGATGGATTCCTTCCTCAGACACTCAACTACAGGGTGGAAGATGAAGACTGTGACCTAGACTATGTAGCAGGTGGAACTAGGTACCAAGAAGTAGCAACAGCCATATCAAACTCACTAGGTTTTGGTGGTCACAACTCAAGTCTCCTATTTAAAAAGTACAGCGAGTAGGTGAAGATATGTTGAATATAGAAGAAATAAAACAAATAATACCACATAGGTATCCATTTCTACTGATAGATAGGGTAGAGGAAATGGAGATAGGCAAGAGCGTTCATGCAATAAAGTGTATAACTGCATCAGAGCCTTGGTTTACCGGACATTTTCCAGACCATAAT
The DNA here is from genome assembly GCF_000758885.1 of Peptostreptococcus sp. MV1. Lineage (GTDB taxonomy): Bacteria > Bacillota > Clostridia > Peptostreptococcales > Peptostreptococcaceae > Peptostreptococcus. Next base: position 24,446 of record NZ_JRNB01000121.1, read on the forward strand.
GTAATGCCAGGAGTCCTGCTTGTTGAGGCAATGGCCCAGGCAGGGGCAGTATCTATCCTATCAATGGAAGAAAACAAGGGCAAGCTTGCCTTTTTCTCAGGCATAAAAAACGCCAAATTCAGAAGAGAGGTAGTTCCTGGAGACAGGCTGGACATATATGTGGAAATAACTAAGATGAGAAGAAACTATGGGACAGGTGCAGGTAAGATCTATTGTGGTCAGGACCTGTGTGTGGAAGCAGAAATAAGTTTCTTTATAGAAAAATAAAAGTGTAGACAAGTCAAAATAAAAACATAAAAATTAAAATAAGGGCTAGTATCTTAGGCTAGCCTAAATAGGGCTAGGGGCTGACCAGTAAGGTTGGCCCCTTTAAATATATTTTTGTCTGAAGAGGCCATTGTATGTGAATATGGTGAATTTATGTATGGATAATTAGCTAATTTGCAAAAAAAGTAAAAAAATATGAATAATATTCACTATAAGTGGTGACAATTTTCGTATTTTTAGATATAATAGCTAAATATAAAAGTCTAGATATTCAAATTTATTAGGTATTTTTAGGAGGAATAATGGAAGAAATGAATGTAAACGTGGACCAGGTAAGCCAGTCCAGTAAGAGGGAAGAGCTAAAGTATTCAATAGAGTCAGTGCCACCACTTGGCGTGTCTATTTTGTTGGCTCTACAGCATATACTAGCGGCCTTTGCAGGTATAATAGCTGTGCCTCTAGTTGTTTGTGCAGCACTGAAACTAAGCGTTGAGCAAACTACCCTAATGGTCGGTGCAACTATATTTGCATCAGGAATCACAACAATATTGCAGTCAAAGGGACTAGGTCCAATAGGGTCTAGGGTTTCCGGTATGATGGGTACCGACTTCACCTTTGTAAATCCATCAATTAGTGTTGGAGCCAAGTTTGGTATAGCCGGTATAGTAGCAGCTACAATAACAGGTTCTCTAGTAGAAATTATTTTGAGTAGGTTTATAAAGCCGCTAATGAAGTTTTTTCCACCACTAATCACAGGTACAGTGGTATCTTTGATAGGTATCACCCTATTGCCAGTTAGTATAGACTGGGCAGCAGGTGGTGTAGGGGCAGCTGACTATGGTTCTTTGAAGAATCTTTGCGTAGCCTTTGTAATCATGTTGTTTACCTTATTTTTGAACCACTTTGGTAAGGGAATGCTATCAACAGCAGCTGTATTTATAGGCATGGTATTTGGCTACCTAGTATGTATACCTATGGGTATGGTAGATTTGACATCCGTAGCTAATGCAGACTGGATAGCAATACCAAATATTTTACGTTATGGCTTTCATTTTGATATGGCTTCTACCCTTTCCTTTGTGCCAGCCTATGTAGTTTCTACTATAGGTACAGTTGGTATAATGATGGCAATCGGTGAGGCTTCTCATGAAAAAATAAATAGTGATAGAGCTGCAGCAGGTGTCCTATGCGACGGTGTCGGTTCTATGATATCAGGTCTATTTGGAGCAGGCCCAAACACTGCCTTTTCACAGAATGTAGGTTTAATTACATTAACTAAGGTAGCTAGTAGACATGTAATGATAATTGCTGGTATAATATTAGCCATACTAGGAGTATTTCCAAAGTTGAGTGCTCTAATTGCAGTAATGCCTTCTCCAGTCTTGGGTGGTGTTGGTGTGATTATGTTTGGTCTAGTTGCAGCCCAGGGTATAAAGACCCTAGCTTCAATTGACTTGGGTGATCGTGAATTATTGATAATATCTGTTGCCTTTGCCCTAGGTATAGGCGTAACAGTAAAACCTGAAATACTACAGGGCCTACCAAATGCCCTAAAGATGGTTCTATCATCAGGTATTTCAACAGGTACCATAGCAGCCTTGATACTAAATATTGTCTTGGTTGACAGGAGAAAAAAAGTAAGTCCTTAGAGGGCAGGAGGGAATATAATGAAACTATTAGAAGATATGATTTTGAAAAAAGGTAGAGTCTTGGATGGTAATATATTGAAGGTAGACAACTTCCTAAACCACCAGATAGATGCAGAACTATTTATGGAGATGGGCAAGGATTATTATGACCACTTCAAGGACAAGGGAATTACTAAGATACTTACACTAGAGGTGTCGGGTATAGCTATTGCCTTTGCAGCAGCGACATACTTCAAGCTACCCCTAGTATTCGCCAAAAAGTCTGCATCTCTTACTCTTGCAGATGATGTATATACTAGTAAGGTAGTATCGTACACAAAGAAGAAAGAGTACGATATAAAGGTTGATAAGAACTTCTTATCAGCAGATGACAAGGTCTTGATAATAGATGACTTCCTAGCTACAGGTCAGGCCCTAAAGGGCTTGGTTTCATTATGTGACCAGGCAGGAGCTCAAGTTGCAGGAATTGGTATAGCCATAGAAAAGACTTTCCAAGATGGTGGAAAGAATTTTAGAGATAAGGGCTATGATGTATACAGCCAGGCCATGATTAAGGCCTTTGAAAACAATTCAGTAGTTTTTGAGTAAAGTTAATAGAAATATTTGAGGAAATACTGAGGATTTCTTGTTGATAATGTGGATTAGTGATGCTATTTCAATTTTATGGTTCTTTGTCAACTAGCGTTGATGAATAAAATCCGAAATTTATGCG